>JACMJX010000383.1 GCA_014380425.1 Chitinophagaceae bacterium
CAGAGAACAACTTTTCCTTGCGCGGGTTCCCGGGGAAGTTACCAAGATCCTATAAAACGCTATCACGTTCAGACGACATGCTTCCTGAATAAGCCACTTATTTGTTGTAATTTTAAAGGAAAATATTCTTTATGGCCCCCAGAATAATAACTGTAGTTAATGTTCTTCTTATCCTTTTACATGCCGTATTGCTTGCCATTAATTATTCGGAATTCCCGGCAAAAGTTCCTTCACATGTAGGTATTTCAGGAGCAATTGATGCTTATGAAGACAAAAGCTTTGTTTTTCAGATTCCCGTAATAAACGCCGTCATTTTCCTGGTCCTCGAGTTTCTCAGGTCAAAGCCGCATATCCTAAATTATGGCACTCCTGTTACTGACCGCAACCGGGAGTCCATGTATAAAGGAATGCAACTTTTTATTTCGATTTTAAGCTTTATAGTAACAGCCATCTTTTTTTCAATAAGCAGTTATCTGTATTTATCCTTTAACAGCATCTTCCTATGGCTGGCACTGTCTTTAATGCTGGTTTTGTACGCTGTCGGCACTGCTCTCGTTACAAAAAAAGTAGCCGGTAAATAGGTAGGAGTAAAGTGAAACCTTTGAATTACAGCATCTTTATGAGAAAATATCTTCTTTGTTTACTTGTATTTACTAAAATTGTAGCACACGCGCAATCGCCGAAAGAACTGTCTATGGTGAACGACAGGCTTAGAATAACATGGACACAAACCTCTTCTGGCTGGAAAATAAAAAAGATGGAAGTTAAAAAGAAGAGCGGCTGGATAACGATAGAAAATCCTTCAGGTGAAAATACATTGATTTATAGCAGGCAAAAGCCTGAATCAACACCGGATACCTCATTTAAAACCGTTAATGAAGTAAGTTTCCCGGAACCCAATTACCTATATCAGGTTGCTCAATGGCGGGAAAGTATTAGTCCGGTTTCCCTAAATACGGAAGGTAATGTCCTCCATTTTTTACCAACCAAGGCGACGGAAATAGAGAAGAACAACCTGAGCTTTCAGTACCAGTCCGAAGTCGGTATCATCACTTCGGAATGGAAGCTAAATCCCCTTTTTCCACAGGACATTCAGGTGACACAAACGCTAAGGGTTAAAAAAGCAGGTCATTATTCCATGACAAGCCCTACTCTTTACAGCGTGCCTGAGGAGAAATTGACATGGGCAACTGTACCTGGCTATTTTCAGGGCAATAAAATACAGAAGAATTTCGCACTAGCTTACACTTATGGTCACGGTGTGCCGTCTTTGCCTGTTGTCTATAGAGAACGGTGTGCTACCACTCTATGTCCACTTGTAAGCTCCGCAAATGGAATCACTTTTTCGGTAATACCCGATCCTGGCCTTGCTATGGATCCATGGGCAAGTGATAGTATGACTCTGAAAGAATGGCGCCTTGGTCTATCCCATAAAAACCGGCGCTCGCAATTGTCTCCGACACTCTATTACCCGGTTCTTGGAGAATCAGGATCGCTGTTGAAAGCGGGTGATGTCATACGTTTTAAATTTACCTATAGCTTTACCGAAGAGGGTTGGTTTGCAAGCCTGAATCATGCCATCTATGATATCTATAAGTTTAAGGAAACGTTGAACCTGAGGCAAAGCAAGCAGTCCCTAACCTCGCGTACTGAGCAGATGCACACCTATCTTACAGACGGTACCACATCCAAATGGAATCTGGAGGATTACAATGGTCTCCGGATCGGCGCGCAATCTTACCTTGGAGGTGTTATCGGCGAGAACAAGGACGCGATGAAAAATTCGGATTACGGAGCTATGTGGATGATGGCAGCCACCACGAACGATACGATTCTAACCCGGCAACGCCTCCCCTATGCACTTAATTTTAAACTCGCACAGCAACAAACTGAAGATAGTTTTTTCCAGGGAGCAGTGATGGGGCAGTATTACCTGGCAAAATCAAAAAGATTTTCAGAAGAATGGGGGGAAGTGGTGGAGCCAATAGCAGTTACCTACTACACGATGCTTGACATGGGAAACATCCTGTTATTTGAACCAGACAACAGCACTTTGAAAAACAGGCAGAAACTTGGAGCAGAAGCATTGATACGGTGGCAGAA
>JACMJX010000384.1 GCA_014380425.1 Chitinophagaceae bacterium
AGGTGATTGAAAAGGTGCACCGTGAAGGAATACGCTTTATTGCTAGATTTGACTTCAGCAAAGTCAACGAAAATATCGCGCAGCAGAACCCAGAGTGGATGTATAAGAGTGTCAGAGGAGAATTAGTAAACTATAATGGACAGGTTCATACGTGCGTCAATGGCTATTATCAGCAGGAGTGTTCACTGAAAATTCTGGAGGAGGTAATCCGCAATTACCCTATTGATGCAGTATTCTTCAATATGATCGGTTATCATACCCATGATTACAGCGGAAATTACCACGGGATTTGCCAGTGCGACAACTGCCGTGAGAGGTTCCGCAATTTCTACGGTCACGAGCTTCCTCTGAAGGAGTCAAGTGAGGACGAGGTTTATCGCAAATATTTTCGGTTTAAAGAAGATACTTGCAAGGAATTATATACAAAGATTACAGGCTATATAAAAGCACTTAACCCAGATATTGCTATTTGTAATTATACTCACGAGGGAACTGATATCTACCGGAAAGAATCAAATACCGGTCTTGACCGTGAACTGCCGGAGTGGAATTACTCGGCAAGCGACAATGTGAAGACTGTGATGGGGTCGTGGGAGAACATGGCGGTCAGTAATGCAACTGTCCATTTTATCGACTATCCATACAGGCATTCCGGAGTATCTTCGAACCTTACGGCGTTAAGACTTGCGCAGGACCTGGCAAACGGAGGGTGGCTCGACTATTTTGTCATTGGACATCTAGGGAACCAGGACGACAGGGTATGCTTGAACTTGGTGCGGGAGTTGTTTTCGTTTCACAAACAGTACGAAGATTACTTTAAACATACATCGTCAGTGGCCGACGTATGTCTGATTGTGCCGGAAAGCAGTTCCTATTTTGGGAGTATAAAGGAGTACCGGGGCATTTTTAGGATACTGTCAGAACAGCATATACTGTTCGATGCTATTCACGATAGTGTTCTGGATACGCCGCAAGCAGCGGAAAAGATCAGGAAATATGGTATCGTCATTCTTCCCGACACCCGAAATATGAGTGACCATGCGGTCAAGGTACTCGATGCCTACGTAAGGGAAGGCGGAAAAATCCTTATGACAGGAGCACCTTCGCTCTGTGACTTGAAGGGAAGCACGTTTGAAAACATACGGCTGGAATGTGCCGGAGTGGCGGAAATCAAGCAGTGCATAAAAAAGACGAGGGGAACCTATCTCAGGGTTCGGAACTTTGACAAGGAAACTCTCAACGGTTTTGATCAGATTGATATCATCTACTTGGACGAAGATTTCAAGGAGTGCAGGCTGAGTGACAGCGCGACGGGCTATTTGGGCTATATCCCAGCGTGTATGTTCGGTCCGCCTGAAAAGTGCTACTATACGGCTGAAACCGATATACCGGGCTTGATTCTGAACCGGTATGGAGCCGGAGTGTGTGCGTATATCCCCTGGAGTCTAGGAAGGCATTACCAGAAACTTAGCAATCACGCCCATACTACGCTGCTGACAAGGGTACTGGAGGATCTGCTGGAACTGAAACGGAGTGTTGTTGTGAAAACATCACCGCTTGTGGAGGTTATCTCTCGGATTCAAAAAGATGGGAAATGGCAGCTGATTAACCTGGTGAACCTTTCAGGTCAGCTCGGAACGGCTTTTCTTGAACCGCTGCCGGTGAATGATATACAAATTTCGGTACCCCAGGCTCGAAAACCGGTAAAGGTAGTTGCGTTGCGGAGCGGAAGAACGTTGAAATATACGTATTCGGAGGATAAAACTTTGCACTTTACGCTGGAAAGGCTTGAACTACTGGAAATAGTTGTCTTACTATATGAATAGAGGATGAATGAGGTAAGGAATCAGTACTGTGTTTAAACTGCTGGTTCGTTCTCAAAAAATGTAAAGGAAAGGCGTGTTGTCATGAGTTTGTATATTTCATCTGAAATTACCCCGAAAGCCAAGCTGTGCTCCGAGGGAGAAGCAGCAGTAATAATCTTTGACCACAAAGACAGCTCGTACAGGTTTGCAGCTGCAGACATGCAGCATAGGATGAAAAATGCAGGTTATACCGTAACTCTCGCTGATATCGGGATTATATCGGAAGTAGTGGCGGAAAACCGTATTATATTGACCGCCAGGGGATCAAGGGAAGCTGATATATTTCTAGAACAGCCCGGTATTTCTCCACTGCAGGCCTCTGTCTCTCAGGGCTATTCAATCCGAAAAAAGTCTTGCAGGGGCTGTACCGAATGGTACATCATCGGGTGTGACAGGAACGGAGCCATGTACGGAGGGCTGGATTTTGGTGAAGCTGTCCAAATGAACGGGTTTGATGGATTGGTGGATTTTGACGGCAAGCCGTTTATCTCCGACAGGGGTATCAAGTTTAACATACCCTTGGATGCACGTACACCCAGTTATTCGGATTCGGGCGACTCCGCCCAGGCAAACATTTCCAATATATGGGACATGGACTTCTGGAAGAAATTCATGGATGAGATGGCCAAAAACCGCTTCAATGTGCTCTCTCTGTGGAGCCTGCATCCCTTTCCCTCCATGGTGAAGGTGCCGGAGTATCCTGATGTGGCGTTGAGTGACGTTAAGAGGACTACGGTTCCCATCACGGCGGATCTGCAGGGAATGAAAATGTCCACCCCTGAAAGCCTGAAGAACCTAGAAACTTTAAAGATTATGACCATTGACGAGAAAATCGACTTTTGGCGTAACGTCATGCTGTACGCCTGTGACCGCGGAATTGATATCTATATTTTCACCTGGAATACGTTTGTCTACGGAACGGAACATACGGGCTACGGTTTTACCACGTCGGTCACCGACACGAAGACACAGCACTACTTTAGAAAGAGTGTGGAGGCGCTGATCAAGACCTATCCCCTGCTCAAGGGAATCGGAGTCACCGCCGGCGAAAACATGAGCCGTAATGCCGACCTCGATGAAGCCTGGCTGTTTAACGCCTACGGAAAGGGGATTAATGACGCACTTGCGGCAGATGAGAACCGGACCTTCCGTTTGATCCACAGGATCCAGTATTCAAATATAGGTAAAGCGCTCGACGCTTTTGCAGGCTTGAATTCCCGGTGTATGGTAGATACCAGCTTCAAGTATTCGCAGGCGCATGTATATTCCTCTACGAAGCCCGATTATATCCATGCTAATGACGGAGCGTATTTTAAGGATATCACTGGACATAAAACCTGGCTAACCGTCCGGGATGACGATTATTACATGTTCAGGGGCGGAAGTGATCCGGAGTTTATAAGAAAGTACATAAAGAGCATGCCCTATGAGAAAATGCAGGGCTTTTACCTGGGACCCGACGGGTATACGTGGGGAAGGGAATATATCAGCAAAGAGCCTGAGATGCCGAATCAGATGGTGATCAAAAAGCGCTGGTTCTCTTTCATGCTGTGGGGAAGACTGGCTTTTGACCCTGAAATTCCAGATGAACATTTTATAAAAGTGCTTGAGCTCCGGTTTCCGAAGGTAGATGCAAAGAAGCTGTTTGAGGCCTGGGCCAGGGCTTCAAGGATCATTCCACTGGTGAACCGTATGCACAACGGCGGCTGCCAGCTGGACTTCCAGTGGTATCCCGAAGCCTGTACCAGCAATACGGGCTTTCATGGCATTGACCGGTTTATTCAGGCTGCACCGCAGAGCGGCGAGGGGATCATGAGCATTCCGGAATACGCGGATGTACTCTTGAAACGCTCTCCTATGACCGGTACTACTCCTGTGGAGATCGCCGATCGTTTATTTGAACATTCCTTCTGCGCCATGAAAACGATTCAGGGTATGTCGGCAGGAAATGACCGTGAGCTGCGCCATACTTTACTGGATATTGATGCATTGGCTGCGCTTGGAAGGTATTATTCGAGAAAAATCCTCGGTGCGGTAAACAAATGCATTTCGGAGCTGGCTATGGAGGAAGAGAAGCTGCAGTACAGGGAAGCTGCATTGGAAAACCTTAAGGAGGCCTCCGGGTACTGGAGGGAGTATTCGGAAAAGGCTGGTGTACTTTACAACAGGCAGACACTCACCCGTATGATTCCCAATCCGATGGAGACTCCCGGTTTGCCCAGGTATACGGATATAGCGGAACTACAGAAGGATGTGGACAATGATTATAGCATATGATTTTAAATCAACCCAACAGGCCTTCGGGATAAGGGAACTTGAACGCACTTTGCTGGAACTGTCAGGGCAGCCTGCTAAGATTGATATTTCCGAAGCCCGTGGAACAGAGGCTATTACTGTTAGAGTCGCAGCTAGTGTGGAGATAAAGAAAGAAGGCTTCCGAATATTGAAAGCCGGGAGCGGATACGTAGTCGAAGCTGTGGATGAAGCAGGAGCCATGTACGGTATCCTTGAACTGGCGGAAAGAATACGCCTGTATGGATTGGAACAGGTTCAGTCGGTACAGGCGGAACCTCGCTTTCCTTTCCGCGCAATTAAACATAATACTCCTTGGTCCTCCTACCGCAAGGATTATGCGCAGGATCAGCATTACGATACCATGTTGGATCCGGCCTACTGGGAAAGTTTTTTGAACATGATGGCGGAAAACCGGTATAATACACTCACCATCTGGACACAGCATCCTTTCCCCTATATGATCCGACCGAAAAACTTCCCGAAAGCGACTCCTTTTACGGATGAGGAACTGGCCGGATGGCAGCATCTGTACCGGAGCATATTCCGCATGGCCAGAGAGCGAGGAATCGAGGTTCTTCTGGTCAATTGGAACATCTTCGTATCAGGGGCGTTTAGAGAACACTATGATCCCAATGCACATATCGATGAAATGGGATACTTCGGTGAAGCGTACACAACGCCACAAATTGAGCAGTACACAAGAGAGTGCGTCACGCAGGTGTTGAATGAATACCCTGATCTCACCGGCTTTGGATTTACACTCGGTGAGTTCATGGGTGGTATGACACCGGAACAGCGGCAGGAATGGGCCTTGAAAACAATTATTGAAGGAATGAAGGCAGCTGACCGGCCTGTGAAGCTCATCTACCGCATGCCCCTGTCGGCCAATATGGGAAGCGGCGGCTCTACAAGTACTGATGTGGAAATTATGACGCGAAAGACAATGGAATCCCTGACCGGCTTTATAACGCCGATTGAGACCGAGACCAAATTCAACTGGTCACACGGCTATGCCAGCACCAAGCTGATACAGGTGCACGGAGGCGGGATTTCAACCAGCTTCTGGGAACCGTTTCCGACGGATTACCGAATAAACTGGATGATCCGGAACGAGGATTTCTATACCCTACGGTGGGGGCAGACTGATTTCGTCCGTGAGCATATCCGACTGAACGGACATTCCTATGTGGGCGGATACTATATCGGCTCCGAGTGCTACTATCCGGCACTCAACTATTTGGATATGGGGACTTCACAGGACGGTAAAGCCCAGTTTGCTTTTGAGCGACAGTGGCTTTTGTATATGAGCTGGGGGAGATTACTGTACGATGAAAACACACCGGACGGTGTCTTCGAGCTGGCCTTTGACCGAAGGTACGCTCAGGGTACAGGCAGCAGCCTGCTGAAGGCATACAAGCTTGCCAGCAGCTATGTACAGCTTTTTGGTTCATATATTTACTCTACCTGGGATTTTACCACCTATGCGGAAGGCTTCCTATGCCCTGTCATGGCTGGGGGGTATGATGACGGTAAATCGCCCTTCCTTTCACTGGAGGAGTTGATGGACCACAAGGTGCTCAATCTGGGCTATCTCTCCATAAAAGAGTATGTGGACTACACTGTCAGCGGGCAAGCGATACCCACCTGGAAAACTACACCGCTGCAGCTGGCGGATACGCTGGAGCAGAATGCGCTGCAAGCCCTTGAGAGTGTGCAGAACCTGCCGCATAGCATTCCTGGCATAAAGGATGAAGTGGGCGATATTCAGGCATGGAGTTATTTGAGCCGGTACTTCGCCGACAAGCTCCGGGCCGGTGTTGCGCTCAGGAATTATTCAATGACCGGGAATACGGAGCAGAAAAATAGGGCGGTTTCTCATATCAAGGCAGCAAAGGAAGACTGGCTAAGCCTGGTGTCCATAACTAAACCGAGGTATAAACCGACAAGGCTAATCCATATTAGCGGTGAATTTTCGTGGGAAAACTTCCTGGAAGAAGTGGAGCGTGATGTGTTGGTGGTGCAAGATTTTTTGAGAAGTTAGAACCTGATGACTGCAAAACATAAATAAAAAAAAAGAATCCCTTGGCTTTTCAAAACCCATAGCATTCTAAGTTAGAATGCTATGGGTTTAATTGTTCCTTTAAAGTTACTATTCACATGCTCTCAAATTAGCACAAAACATAGTGAAAGCTATGGATTGACTCGGTACAGGATTTGTCGTTTTCTTTAATTTGTTTTAACCTTATATCCATAGCTAAAAATCCCGCCTTTTTTCCACCGTGCTTACCTCAATATTGGCAAGTTTTTCATAAAACTGTATCAATCCACAGTGGTCATTTGCTGACTTACCCTCCACCTTTAAAGACTGCATCATCTCCAGCACCTGTGAAGTCAGTGGAAGAGGTACGCCTACGTGATGGGCGGTGTCCATGGCATTGATTAAATCCTTAATGTGTAATTCAATTCTAAAACCCGGATTAAAATTTCTGTTTAGCACCATAGGAGCCTTTGCATCAAGAACCGTACTACCTGCAAGGCCGCCACGGATGGCATGATAAACTTTTTCTGGGTCTACTCCTGCTTTTGCAGCTAAAACGAAAGCTTCTGACATAGCAGCAATATTTAATGCCACAATAATCTGGTTCGCAAGTTTGGTCACATTTCCACTTCCTATTTCTCCAGCTAACACAACAGAAGAGCCCATGGAGAGAAGTATCTCTTTTACTTGATTAAATACTTGTTCACAACCGCCTACCATAATGGATAGCGTTCCGTCGATTGCTTTTGGCTCGCCACCGCTGACCGGTGCATCCAGCATATTAATTCCTTTTTCAATTAACTTAGCTGAGATTTCTCTTGAAACAGTAGGGTCAATGGAGCTCATATCAATCAAAATACTACCTTTTCTTGCGCCAGCTATAACCCATTCTTCTGCTAAGACAGAGCTGAAGCATGAATTTGAAACATAGCAGTATAAAAGGATAGAAAATTCTTTTGAAAAATAGTTTCTCAAAAATAGGACTGAATTCTTTTAAGCCCAGATGGTATGATAGACTTGGAAAGGTAGGTAGAACAAGTCATGGATAATACTATCAGGGTGTTTTCTGGCAGAACATTTAGTTCTGAGGATATTGAATTGATAAGATGGACAAAGAATAAGTACCCAAAACTTTCTCGAATAGAGTTGGCGAGAACGCTATGTGAATTTTGGGAGTGGACTACGCCAGCGGGCTTGCCCAAGCGAATTCAATGTGTGGAATTTCTTGAAAAGTTAGAATCAGAAGGCGTTATTGTATTGCCTCCAAAGCGGCACAAGAAGTCTGCTGCATCTAAAACAGAAAAAGAACAATGTTTTGATAATAATTTATTTACTGAAATAACAGGTAGCGTTAAGGATTTTGACCCCATAACGCTTGAAATAGCAAGGCAAGGAACAAGTCTAAAAAGATGGAAAGCGTATGTTGATCAATATCACATGCTTGGAGAGAAAGCAGTCTATGGTTCCCGCCTCCAGTACTTTATCAAGTCGGGTGACCTTGAAGTTGGATGTATGCAGTTCTCAGCTTCTTCATGGGCATTGGAAGCACGAGAAAAATGGATTGGTTGGACGGTTGCTGATAAAAAAGTACGTTTGAATTTGATTGTAAACAATAGCAGATATTTGATTTTCCCATGGGTCCATATAAAAAACCTTGCCAGCAAAGCCTTGTCATTAGCGGCAATACAACTTCAAGAAGATTGGTTAAGGGAATATTGTTATGCCCCCGTGTTACTTGAAACTTTTGTTGACCTTGCTCATTTCAAAGGAACCTGTTACAAAGCAGCCAACTGGAAATATCTCGGTGAAACAAAAGGACGTGGCCGCATGGATCGGAACAAGGAGGCTGCACTTTCTAAGAAGGCAATCTTCGTGTACCCTCTGCAGAAGGATTTTAAAGAGGTTCTAAAGGGAGAAAATCCATTTAAGGCGGTGAATCCTGATGAGTAAACTAAGAGTAGAAAAGCAGATATTTCGTGAAGAGAAGCAAGCAGAGGCTCTTCGAACTGGACGAGTTAAAAGAGTTCGTCATGAGGAAGAACTAAAAAGTCGCAACCTAACCATAAATATACTGCCATAACAGTCGAAGAAGAAATCGCACAAAGACAGGAAACGGTTGAAAAAACCACAATCCTTTACAGGCAGATGCTCCCAGGGCGGCTTTTAAAACTAAGCAGAATAGAGGATCCTAGACAGCCGTTTAAAGTTAAACACAAGATGACCGTTCTGATGATGTATGGAATTTTGCTTTATGTATATCAAATTGGTTCAAGGCGTAATGCAAACAAGGATATGTCGACGCCCATATTCCTATCCAATGTTCAGGCTGTGTTCCCAGAATTTGAAAGCATTCCCCACGCTGATACATTAGCAAGGCTTTTGGCAAAAATTGATTGTGAGAAAATTCAAGATGCTATGGTAGAAATGTTGAAAGACTTGATGAAAAAGAAAAAGTTTAAGAAACACCTTATCAATAAGAGATATTTGGTTGCAGTAGACGGAACTCAAAAGTTTTTTAAAGACTACCAACGGCAAGAGGAAGCACTTAAATGCAATGTGGGTGGAGAAGCTAAAATACCCCAATTCTACGTGTACGCTCTTGATTCGGTTTTGGTCTTAGATAACGGAATTGTACTCCCCGTGCTGACAGAAATACTTGATAACAAGGACTGGATTGAAGGTGAAACCAAGAAAGATTGCGAGAGAAAAGCTTTCAAACGTTTGGCACCAAAGCTTTGTAGGATTTTTGGAAAGGGCAATATTACACTTCTTGGGGATGTGCTATACGCCTGCGGTCCTGTTATTAAGATCTATCGTGAATATAACTGGGACTTCATGATTGTGCTCAAAGAAGATGGCTTAAAAGATGTGTGGAAAGAAGCCACAGGATTAATGAGACTAGAGCCAGAAAATAGTCTCAGGGTAGATTGGGGAAATCGACAGCAGGAATACAGATGGGCGAATGATATTGAATATGAGTATGGTTTAAAACGCAATCAGACAGAAATTATACATGTTGTGATTTGTTTTGAACGCTGGGAAGAAAACCATTCTCGAAGTACAAAAGAAATTGAAACCAAAGATACACGTTATGCTTGGATATCTTCTAAAAAACTTTCAGAGAAGAATGTTTTTAAGCGATGTACGACGATGGCTCGTTATAGATGGAAAATTGAAAATAACTTTCTGATTGAAAAACATGAGGGATACTTTTTCGAACATTGCTATTCATACAATTGGCAGGCGATGAAGGGTTTCCACTATCTAATGAAAATAGGGCATTTTCTAAATGCCCTGGTTATAAACAGCGAAATTATAGCCGATTATGTAGATGAAAGTGGGATTAGAGGCTTTATTAAGAAACTTTTTTTTGCGCTGGCTGGTGCCGTGCTTGATAGATCAAGAATTATATCAATGGGTCGAAAACAGCATCTTTGGAAACTGAAAGTTGAATAAGGTATAGTAGAAAGGGGCATGAATCCTTTAAAAAGCAGGCACATAACTGTAAAAATAATGAATTATTTAAATATATTGGTAATTAATAGGCGGGACTTAAATATAACGATCATGAATTTTTAAAATGCATGTTTTTTTATGTGGGTATATTTTAAATAAAATTTTTTCATGCTTCAGCTCTGGACAATAAGATACTATGTGCTATATTCAAGGAGAAATAAAGGAAAAGTTGATAAAATACTCAAGATTACAAGAAATAAAATACCCGAAAAAAGTTGGAAGGAAAAAATTGAAGGAGAGGAACAGGAAAGAATCCGTTAATGCGCCCAAGGTGTGAAACAAAAATTGAATATAAGGGACAAGTATGCTTGAAAAAAGGTAAATTAGTGATAACCTATGCAAAATGTGATAAAGCGCGACGATGTTTGGAGGAATTAAT
>JACMJX010000385.1 GCA_014380425.1 Chitinophagaceae bacterium
AGTAATATTGACACATATAAGCGCAGTTATTTATTGATTTAAATACTTTCTTCAAAAATAATATAAATAATAGCTAATATCCTATCACTTTAATATTAGATATGTATCTACATTTGATGAAACGAATTTGCTATATGAGAAAAACACTTTTCTACAAGCTCCTCACTCTGTTAGTGTGTGCAGTCACTACTCTTAATTCTTATGGGCAGGAACGGATGATAACCGGAATCGTTAAAGACGAATCAGGTACACCTTTGTTCAATGCGACCGTTCTTGAAAAAGGCGGAAAGAAAAGCGCCATCACTGACGTAAACGGCAATTTTAAATTGAGTGTCGCACCCGGAGTAAGAGCTCTTACCATCACTTATGTCGGTTTCAAAGCTCAGGACGTTGCGCTCACGAACGATGACATTATTGCTGTGACATTGACCTCTAGCGATTCGCGGCTAAATGAGGTAGTTGTTATCGGATATGGTTCACAAAGAAGAGCTGCTGTTACTTCCTCCATTTCCTCTATTTCAGGGGCAGATATCAAGAACCTTCCCGTTGCAGGCCTAGACCAGGCATTGCAGGGAAAAGTGGCAGGTGTAACCGTTACAAACAACGGAGGTCAGCCGGGTGGGGGTGTTTCCGTAAGGATCAGAGGTATTACCTCGGTAAATGGCACTGAACCCCTGTATGTAGTAGATGGAATACCTATCCTTACCAGAACTTCAAGTACGGCACAGGATCAGTTGGGTGGCAAAGCCGGCCAGAATGAACAAAGCATTCTTGCCACATTGAACCCCAATGATATAGAGTCAGTCGATATATTGAAAGATGCCTCCGCACAAGCGATTTATGGATCATTGGGAGCCAATGGAGTTATACTTATCACTACCAAAAGAGGTAAACCAGGGGAAGGTAAAATCAGTTACGACGTGTACTATGGCTGGCAGGCGGTTCCTAAAAAGCTCGATGTGATGAATCTTCGAGAATATGCACAATATTATAATTCCATTGCCAAAGAAGTAGCAGCTACTACTCCCGGAAGCACATTAAATACGGTGGATGAATTCCGCGATCCCCTCGTGCTGGGCGAAGGTACCGACTGGCAGGATGCTATTTTTCAGCAGGGGAAGATCAAGAACCACCAGTTGTCTTTTTCAGGAGGACAGGAAAAAACCAACTACTATTTTTCTCTCAACTATTTTGATCAGCTGGGTACCATAGTAGGGTCTGATTTCGAGCGCTTCTCTTCGCGGTTTGGCCTGGATCACCAGGTAAAGAGCTGGTTGAAAGCAGGCATCAGCGCTAATTTATCCAGAAGCAACCAGCGTATTACGCTAACTGATGGTGTTGAAACGCCTACTTCTATAGTACTGTACAATAGCCCCGCGACACCTGTTCGTGATGCTAACGGAGAATTTATAACAACAAGTTCGTTAGGCAATAACGCATTTGGCAATGCGAACGGCAACCCGGTCGCTACTGCCTTGCTGAGAAATGTAAGGGCTATCCAGAACAAGGCTTTTGGTAATATATACGCGGATATTAAGTTTACAAACTTTCTTAGCTTAAGGAACGAATTGAACTATGATTTTCAGCTTTCGCAGAACAGCGCCTTTCAACCCAAGATTACTAACAGCACTACCGCGCAAACCATTCTTGCTCCCAGTAAATTAAGGGAAGACAGGAGGATCAATTACTACTGGGCGCTTAGAAACTACCTCACATTCAGCAATACTTACGGAAAACATTATATCAACGCAGTAGCAGGGCACGAGGCCCAGTCGTCAAGTTACGATAACCAATTTACTACAGTAACAGATCTTAATAAAAATCTGCAGTCTACCAACGCAGGTGTCATATTTCCTTCAGGTACAGGAGGCGATAAAGGAGATTGGGCTATGGAATCTTATTTTGGCCGTGCCACTTATTCGTTTGACAACAGGTATTCCATCAGCGGTTCTATAAGAAGAGATGGAGCTTCCAGTTTTGGACCCGATAAAAGAATTGGCTATTTCTCCGCACTTTCTGGTGCATGGACAGTAACTGCTGAAAGATTTGCCAGCAACTGGAGCTTTATCAACTATCTTAAGATACGCGGCGGTGTAGGTTCGGTAGGTAATCAAAACTCTCCTGTTCAAAATGCTTACTCCAGTAATATCCGATTGTTTCCCCAGAATGTATTTCAACCCGTAGCAGGCGGTATTCTTGCCAATGCCAATAACCGGGCACTTAGCTGGGAATCCGTAATTACCCAGAACGCAGGGTTGGATATAACATTCTGGAATAAAAGGATTGAAATGTCGGTAGATGTTTATAATAAAAAGACTACCGAGATGATACTTGCTATTGTTAAAGAGGTTCATTTCGGATTCGATCCCAATCCGCCCAACAATGCTTATAAGGAAATAGAACCACCTGTTACCAATGCAGGAGAGATGAGTAATAAGGGGATCGACGTATCGATTACATCTTACAATGTTAAAAAGAAGGATTTCAGCTGGAAAACAAATGTGATTTTCAGTCGCTATAAAAATCTACTGATTCAATTGAATGAGAAGGGCGCTATTCTGAATGGCGCACAGCAGGATTTCACAGCTGCATCAGTTGTTAATGTAACGCAGGAAGGAGGACCGGTTGGCCAGTTTTACGGGTATGTTACTGACGGGCTTTTCCGCTCCGAAAGCGAATTGAATAACGGGACCAACTGGGGCATAGAAGTAGCACCTAACAAGCTATGGCTTGGAGATGTACGATACAAAGATATCAGTGGACCGAATGGTAAGCCAGATGGCGTTATCGGCAGTGAAGATGTTACTGCCATAGGTAATCCCAATCCGGACTTTACGTACGGGCTTACGAATACATTCCAATATAAAGATTTTGATTTTTCGTTCTTCATACAGGGGGTACAGGGAGGTAAGATCTTTAACTGGACAAGAAAGTATTCCGAGCAATTATATGATCCTTTTGCTAATCAGCTTAATACAGTTCTGAACCGGTACACACCTGAGAATACCACTTCAACAATGCCAAGGTTCGTTAATAGATACCATAGTAACAATACAAGGATATCAGACCGCTATGTTGAAGATGGCTCTTATCTTAGGATACAGAACATTTCTTTAGGGTATAATCTTCCTGCTCGCTGGATAAAGACCGTGAAGATGTCTGCGGCAAGGATCTATCTGTCCGCACAAAACATTTACACGTTTACCGATTATTCCGGATATGATCCTGAAATAGGCTCTTATAACAAAAGTGTATTGACACAGAATGTCGACAACGGCCATTACCCCAATCCACGAGCTTTTACCATTGGCGCTAATATTCAGTTTTAAAATAAAGACAATGAAAAAAATTCATATAACATACTTGCTTGTTAGTAGTGCGACTATCTTTTCTTCTTGCAAGAAGGATTTCCTTGATCGCCCTTCGCTTAATGTGCCTACCGAGGATACTTATTATGAAAATGCACAAGAGGTTCAGGGAGGCACCGCCTATCTTTATAATTCCGTATGGTATGATTATTCCGACAAAGCCTTTCATTCCGTAGGGGAGGCCCTCGCGGGCAATATGATTACCGAAACCGGCCCTAACTATGATGGCGGTAGTTTCAATAATTTTACAGTATTAAGCACAGATGGGCTGGTAGCGAGTGCGTGGACCTCTTTGTATAAAGTAGCCGGCAATTCTACTATGCTTTACCGGGTACTTGAACGTAAAAGAACAGCGGCGAATGCTTCTTATATGGATGTCGCTATTGCAGAATGCCGGTTTATGCGGGCAGCAGCGTATTTTACACTCGCTCGTACTTACAAAGACATTCCTATAGTAGAAGATCCCATTCTGCTGGCAACTACTACCAGTGAAGATATTCCACGCTATCTGCAGAAAGATGTACTTCGGTTTGCACTCGAAGAGTTCAAGGCCGCTTCGGAGAATTTACCTGAAACTCCCTATCAGCCAGGAAGGGTAACAAAATATTCCGCCATTGGAATGATGGCCAAAGTATATCTCTATCAGAAAGATTATGAGAATGCGAAGAGGATGGCCAATATGGTGATAGAGTCGGGCAAATACGACCTTTATCCGAATTACGAAGAGATGTTCACCAGCTCAAAAGCAAACAATAATATTGAATCTTTATTTGCACTTCAATGGATTGCATCAGGCGGCTACGGCTTTGCCAATGCAGTGAACGTTTATGCAGCGCCAGGCACTCTACTGAAGCCCGACTTTAATACCGGATATTCTTCTATTTATCCTACACTTGACATACTTAACTCGTATGCACCAAATGATAAAAGGAGGCAATGGTCTAATATGGAACATGGATTTTTCCGGGCGAACTGGAAGAATGCCAATTTCCCCAACGGATTTACTTACGATACCACCGGTACCGATTATGAAACGACAACCAAGTTCCGGAATGGTTCCAGGGCCAATTCACTGAAATACGTAGTAGGTCCTAAATCAACCGGCGAAGCACTAAGTGATAACGGCTCTTCAAGCATCTGCACTTATATATTAAGATATGCGGACGTACTACTGATCTATGCAGAAGCCGTACTGGGTGAAGCCGCTTCAACCGCAGATGCATCGGCTCTGGCAGCCTTCAATAAGGTACATAACCGGCAGGGTAATTTTAACAATGTACCCGTAACAAGCCTCACGAAGGACATTATTTTGAAAGAACGTCGTGCAGAATTCGCTTATGAGGGAGACTACTGGTTTGATATTCAGCGGCAGGGCTTCGTAAAAGCGAAACAAATCATAGAGGCGCAGGAAAGGGGTTCTTATACAGGAAGTGGGATCAACTCGGTAAAGGCAACCATTAGTTCGGAAAGTCAGCTTTTTTTACCAATACCACAATCGCAGGTATTGGCCGATCCTCTGCTAGCTCAGCCACCCGTTCCTTATTATTAAGCCGGTTAAGGGAAACTTCAAAGCATTCAAGTTTATCATTCTAAAAAATAATACAATGAAAATATACTATCAACTCCGGACACTATTAACCATGATCCTGGGTGCGGCTTTTTTCACTGCTTGTGAGAAAAACAATGACAACCAGATCAGTACCGCTTCTTCTAATCCTAAAGTAGATAAAATAGATCCTGGAAAAGGTGCCAGCAATGAGGTGTTGATTTTAACCGGCTCCGGCATAGGTGGGGTTACCAGCATTTACCTGGAAAAAGACAGTATTCCTGTAAGTTTCAACCCGAATTTCAATACGACGACGGCCCTTATAATGAGAATTCCTACAGACGCAGTTCCTGGCGAGCAGCATATATTGCTTACGAACAGCTCTGGAGTGTCGTTTAAAATGCCCTTTAATGTATTAGGGTTTGCCACAATCACGGAAGTATCCAATTACAACTTTACCGCAGGGATAAACATTACGCTAACGGGAAGAAACATGGCGGATGTTAGTAAGATTACACTGGCAGGAACCACTACTGACGTGGAAATTGTATCGAAAACAGCTACGTCTATAGTTTTAAAAATGCCGGCGACTGATCTCACACAAACAAAGCTGGAGATCACCAATGAAGCCGGACCTATTACTACTACAGAAGAATTTGTAAATGTAGACAAGGCGTTCAAGATCTTTACCGAAGGCTATGATAACGGATTTGAAAATGCTTCCTGGGGACCTGCCGAGATTTCTACTGCGGAAGCTAAATCGGGAACTATATCCTTTAAAGCAACTTATAATAAAGGAAATTGGAGTGCGGATGGTTTTGCAAACTGGAGTGCCGGCCTTCCTTATTCTGCAGATTACAAGTTCCTTTCTTTTTGGGTTAAGGGCGCTTCTGTAGACTATACGCTTTATATCACTGGCGACCAGAAAGAGGGCGGCAGCTATGGCAATTCCGATCAAACTTCTCCCATTAATGTCAAAGGCGATGTGTGGAATTATTTCAAAATCAAATTATCAGACCTACAGCTATGGAAAGGTGGAGCTACTTCCTTTAAACAGTTAGGCTTCTGGATTAAAGGACCGGACTCGCAGAATGAATCCTTCTACTTCGATGATGTAATCCTGATTAAATAGACCCTTTTATCCGATACTCATGTTTAAACTATTAATCAGTATAATGATAGGTTCGTTTCTTATGGCTGCTGAAGTAAGTAGTCAGCAAACAGCAATATTGTCTTCCGGTGGTGTGGCTTCAGCATTACAGCTTCCGGTTGATAAAGATGCAACACAAGAAACGGTACGGCTTTATAATAATCTTAAGCGGGCACTTAAGAAAGGAACTATTATTGGCCATCAGGATGATCTTGCTTATGGTGTGGGATGGAGGGATGTACCAGGAAAAAGCGATGTAAAAGAGCTTACAGGCGATTACCCCGGGCTTTATGGCTGGGAGCTCGGAAATATTGAGCATGATTCCGCCAACAACATTGATGGTGTTCCTTTCGCCAAAATGCGAGCCTATATCAAAGAGGGTTACAGGAGGGGTGGGGTTATTACGATCAGCTGGCATGCCGATCATCCGGTTACCCGCGGGTCGGCCTGGGACACTACATCCGGAGCGGTAAAAGAAATTCTCCCCGGTGGAAGCAGGCATGCACTGTATAACTCCTGGCTGGATAAAGTGGCGGCATTCCTGGCGTCTCTTAAAGGCGACAGAAATGAAGCCATACCAATTTTGTTCCGACCCTATCACGAACTTGCCGGTAGTTGGTTCTGGTGGGGAAGCAAGCAGTGCAGTGAAGCGGATTTTAAAGCCATCTTTCAATATACAGTGAAGTACATGAGAGACGTACGGCATCTTCATAACCTACTCTATGTGTTCAATACAAACGAATTTTCTTCTGA
>JACMJX010000386.1 GCA_014380425.1 Chitinophagaceae bacterium
GTATTTCTCCGGGTATGAGGTATATATTATACATGTCCAGGTTGAGGATCCTCTCCCAAAGAACAACATCCTTCCGTAAATCCCCATGCACAATTGCGAGCAAATCTTTGTTCATTTCCTCATTAAAAAATAGGGCGGGTACAAGGTGGCTTTCCGGCATATTATAAATGATTGCCGAAACAGGAATATTTTTTCCTAGAAGTTCATCACCAGCTACAATTTCTTCCAGCAATTCCACTACCGTACGTTCGGAGGATAGTGAAATTCTGTAGTACTTCAAAGCTACGATAGTTTGAGACGCGTGCAGAATGATATAATGAAAAAAATTCTTGTTTAATTCTATGATCATTGTGCATTGCAGCCAGTCTATCCTTTCGGCCTCTGGAGAAATGATATTGTAATCTAATGTGGTCATATTTTTATCTGCCTGCAATACTAATTAAAAATACCTAAACAAATTACCCCTTTCTAACCAAGATGGGAAGGATGGGTAGTAGCGCATCAACTACCGAGTTTTTCAAGCAGCGCTTTGCCTTCTTTCCGTATTTCAGCATCGTCTTCTGTAATAAGTGGCATTAGCTGCATTTTCTGCAGCAAACTGATCGCCTTTTTAACCTGTCCGTATTTTTCGTAAGCCTTCGCACATTCGAGGTAATTGAGTGGAAAATTGGGTGCAAGAGAAATGCTTTTTTCGTACCACCGAATGGCCTCCAGAAAGGTGGATTTAGGCACTCCGCCGTAAAGGATAATTGCCGCAGTGCGCTCAAAAAACCCAAGATTACTAACTTCATAGCACCATCTGCCCAATATATGATATGCTTTATAGTTAGTAGAATCATAAGATACAGCTTTCAGGGCATAGCTTCTAATATCTTCCACTGCAATAATTCTTTCCTTACCGCTTGCAATTAATGCTGCGCGACCCATAGCAAGTGACATTACAAGATTCGCTTCAGACCATGAAGGATTAACCTTAAGGGCTAACTCAGCATATTTTCGAGCCGCTTGGAAATACTTGTTACGGGTTGCGCGTTCCTTTTGATGGTTTCCAACGATAGAGCAAAGTTCACTGCATTTACAAAGGACCGACATGTTTTTTGGATCTACACGAAGCACTTCCTGATATGTGCTAAGTGCATCTGCCGATTTTTTAGCTAATTCTAGTCCTGAAGCTTTACGCAGAAGTATTTCTACCCGTCCATCTTGGGTAAACGAGCTTACTGGAACTGAAAGCAACAGAAAAAACAGCAGAAGAAGTTTCATAAACCGTATTAATCGTCAAATCTTTTATGAAGCGTAATACCTATTTTGCCTTGAAAATGTTCTATGGGAGCCTGGATTTTATAAATAGAAACACTGGCTTCCTTAACAAAAGAGTATTGGTGTCGTATATTTCTGATAATACCTTCTGCCACTTCTTCCAGCAAAGGTGAGGCGATATTCATTCTTTTTTTTACAATTTCGTAAAGCTCCTCGTAATTAAGAACCTTATTGATGCTGTCGAACTTGATCTTCTTTTCATTATAAACCACAGACAAATTCACCTGGTAGTTATTACCTAACTTTGATTCTCCTTCATATACCCCGTGAAAAGAATGGAAGAAGAGGTCGTATAGTTGTACTGTTAACATATAATCCTTTTATAAAATTGCAGTTAGACCACACCTTTTGCTGAGAGGTATCGTTCTGCATCAAGGGCAGCTATACAACCACTTCCTGCGGCCGTAATAGCCTGACGGTAGATCTTGTCTTGCACATCACCGCAAGCAAAAACGCCCTCTATATTGGTTTTTGAAGTTCCAGGTATTGTTCTGATGTAACCGTCTTCATCCATTTCAAGCCATCCTTTGAAAATGTCAGAATTTGGGTGATGTCCGATCGCAACAAAAAAACCTTGAACTGGTACTTCTATCTTTTCACCGGTTTGATTATTATGTATTCTAACCCCAGATACTTTTGTGTCTCCCAAAACTTCGTCTGTCTCTGAGTTCCAGTATATTTTGATATTGGAAGTATTCTTTACGCGCTCCTGCATTACTTTAGAAGCTTTCATGCTATTCTCGTCTTTTCGCACTATCATATGCACCTTGGTGCAGAGCTTCGATAGGTAAAGCGCCTCCTCGCAGGCGGTGTCCCCGGCGCCCACAATGGCTACCTCTTTTCCTCTAAAGAAAAAACCGTCACATACGGCACAAGCACTTACTCCGTAGCCATTAAGGCGGGCTTCGCTTTCAAGACCCAGCCATTTGGCAGAAGCACCCGTGGCAACAATGACTGAATCCGCCTCAAGCATTTTTTCGTCTTCTACCCAGGCCTTAAAGGGAGGCGCTGAAAAATCTACTTTGGTAATCAGCCCGTAGCGAACATCAGAGCCCATTTTCACTGCTTGCTTCTCAAAATCCACCATCATTTCCGGGCCTTGTACACCATTGGGATAACCGGGGTAATTCTCAACTTCTGTTGTGATAGTTAGCTGGCCTCCAGGCTGAATTCCCTGGTAAAGAACCGGCGTTACATTGGCCCGGGCAGAATATATTGCCGCAGTGTAGCCAGCAGGTCCTGATCCTATAATTAGAAGATGTACTTTTTCCGAAGAGGTTTGTTCCATATATATTTTGATTTGAGACGGTTGCAAAAGTAATTGTTATTGTTTTACTACATCTCTTATATTAAATAAAAAGCCGGTGGAAACCACCGGCTATATATAACATTTGAAATAGAAGTAATGTTGAATTATCCAAGATACGCCTTCAAAGCATTGCTGTAACGCGCTTTTTGCAAACGCTTGATCGCCCGTTCCTTTATTTGACGAATCCGCTCTTTGGTAAGATCATATTTCTGTCCAATCTGTTCGATTGTAACTCCATTTTCGCCGTCGAGACCAAAGTAAGCATTTACAATCTCTGCTTCCCTGGGGCTAAGTGATTTCAGCACTCTACGAATTTCATTTCGTAAAGAATCCTGCATTACGTCTTCATCCGTTTCACTGCCACCTTCTAATAAATCGCCCATAGCCACGTCTTCTGCTTCGTGCACGGGTGCATCCAGTGAACTGTGTCTCGTATTACTCTGGAAAATATTATTGATCTCCGTTTCGCTCATTTCAAGTATTTCTGCCAGTTCTTCAGTCGACGGCTCCCGTTCGTGCTCCTGCTCAAACGCCATATAAGCTTTATTAGCCTTGTTATAAGTACCTATCTTATTTTGAGGAAGGCGAACCAGTCTTCCCTGCTCAGCAAGAGCCTGGAGTATTGACTGCCTGATCCACCACACCGCGTATGAAATGAATTTAAACCCTTTTGTTTCATCAAAACGTTGTGCTGCTTTGATCAAGCCCAAATTACCCTCGTTGATGAGATCACTTAGTGAAAGACCCTGGTGCTGGTACTGCTTTGCAACGGATACCACGAAACGCAAATTGGCCTGAACCAGTTTATCCAAAGCACGTTGATCCCCCATTTTAATGCGTTGCGCCAGAACAGTTTCCTCTTCTGGGGTAATCATCGAAATCTTAGATATTTCCTGTAAATACTTTTCTACCGCCTGTGAGTCACGATTGGTGATCTGTGTAGCAATCTTAAGCTGCCTCATGCCTTTCTAATATTTAGTTAATTACGATCTTAAGACAGATTTAAAATCACAAACGTTGCGTGCACCGTTGCAGATAAGGTCCGTCCATTAAGAAAATCTATCTGCAAAAGTAGTCTTCATTTGCCAAATCTCATAATTATACTGCAGAATAATCTGTTAAAGATGTACTAATTCTCGGGAAAGGTACAGCCAGTGTGGACTTTAACCAAAACAATCTTTAAAAATGAATGCTTCCTTGCTTGTTTTCAAGAATTAACTCCCTGGTTGAGGATGGCTCAACCCTTCCTACTATCTTTGCCTCGATGCCCAATTGTTCAGAAAGAGCTATCATTTTACCTGCACTTTCTTCCGTCGTAAATACCTCTAATCTATGGCCCATATTAAACACCTGGTACATTTCCCGGTCATCCGACCCGGAATTTTCCTGGATCAGCTGAAATATAGGTGGAACCTCAAACAGGTTGTCCTTAATAACCCGCATAGTGCCCGGCAGGTATTTCATGCACTTAGTCTGTCCTCCACCACTGCAGTGGATGACTCCCCTGATTGCTGAGAAATGATTTTCCAGAAGAGCCTTCATTAATGGCGCATAAGTACGAGTGGGGCTTAATAATAGTTGACCTATATTTCGGCCGGCAAATTCATCCGTCATCCTGTTTTTGCCAATGTAAACCAGATTATCTTCCAAAATGGGCTCAAACGTTTCCGGGTATTTATCCGCATAATATTTGTTCAACACGTCATGGCGGGCGCTGGTAAGACCGTTACTTCCCAATCCACTATTATAAGTAACCTCATACTTAGCTTGTCCGCTACTGGCAAAACCGACAATAACATTGCCCGGGGAGATAAGATCGTTTGTTATTAAACGATTTTTAGGCCATCGTGCAGTCATGGTCCCGTTCACTGCTATCGTGCGCACTACATCTCCAACATCGGCTGTTTCTCCTCCCAGATAATGAATATTGATGCCATAAGCTCTAAGCTCTTCGAAAAACTCTTGAGTTCCATTAATTACCGCCTCGAGTACTTCACCTGGAATACGTTTCTTGTTTCTGTCTATAGTGGATGAGAATAACAAGTTATCACAAATTCCAACACATAGAAGGTCGTCGAGATTCATGGCGATAGCATCCTGCGCTATTCCCTTCCATACCGAAAGATCTCCTGTTTCTTTCCAATATAGGTAAGCAAGAATGCTTTTCGTTCCGGCGCCATCTGCGTGCATTACATTCACCCATCTGTCGTCGCCGTTAAGGTAATCTGCATAGATCTTGCAAAATGCATTAGGGTAAAGGCCCTGGTCAAGGTTTGCTACTGCTTTATGAACTTCTTCTTTTTGAGCGGAAACTCCCCTTTTATCGTAAAGACTCATTCTCTGATTTTGATAATGTAATGCGGTGCAAAAGTAATATTGTTTTTTCAACTAATTTTGCCAACTCAAATGAAAGTTTATACCGACACAACATCCCTGCCTTCCTTCCGTAATGCGGTGACGACAATAGGCACTTTCGACGGCGTCCATCTCGGTCACCGCCAGATAATTTTGCAACTTAGAGAAGAAGCTCAGCGCATAGGTGGAGACACCGTTCTCATCACTTTTCATCCTCACCCGCGCTTGATCGTTGGCAATAAACCAAACGTTCTTTATTTGCTGAACACATTGAAGGAGAAAATTAATCTGCTGGAAGCAGCAGGAATAGATCATTTGGTAATTGTTCCTTTCACTGAAGAATTTTCATCGCAGAGCCCGGAAGCTTATGTAGAAGATTTTCTTATGGCTAAATTTCATCCACATTCCCTTATTATAGGCTACGATCATCGATTTGGTAAAGAAAGAAGAGGAGATTTTAATTTGCTGGAGAAGTATGCGTCAAGGTCTTTTTTTAGTTTGATAGAAATTCCAGGCCACTTACTTCATGAGACGACCATTAGCTCTACCCGAATCAGGAAGGCTTTGCTAGATGGAAAAGTAGAGGAGGCTAATGACTTGCTTGGCTACAGCTATTTTTTTAGCGGGTTAGTTATAGAGGGTAATAAATTGGGTA
>JACMJX010000387.1 GCA_014380425.1 Chitinophagaceae bacterium
CCACTGGTACACGCCGCCATTGGCAACAACGCTTCTTGGATGTTGAAGGCCCGTAAACCAATGCACAGTATCGATCTGGTGCGACATCCACTGACCGGGCATGCCGGAGGAATAAGGCCAGAACAAACGGTATTCAAGATACTTGCGGGGATCCCATTCTTCGAAGGGGCGGTTGATCAGGAACCGCGTCCAGTCGGTGTCTTCTTGTTTGAGCCTGGCTACCAGGTCGGGCCTGCGCCAGCGTCCGGGTTGGTTCACGTTCCAGGTAAGTTCCACCATGGTGATGTTGCCGAACTTGCCTTCCTGTATAAACTGCGCGCCTGCTTTATAGTTGGCGCCACTTCTTCGCTGCGAGCCTATTTGCACGATGCGGTCAGTCGCCTTTACCGCTTTAAGAGCCGCCTTTGCGTCATCCATGGTTTCGGCGAAAGGTTTCTCGCAGTACACATCGCATTTGGCTTTTACCGCTTCTATGGCATGGAGGGCGTGTTGAAAATCAGCTGTACTAACGATCACCGCGTCTACATTCTTGAGCGAGTAAAGCTCTTCGTTATTCCTGCAGCCTACAATATCATGGCCCAGTTTAGACTTCAGGTAGTCTACCCCCAACCCTCTCCTGTAATTCCAGAGATCAGACACGGCCACCATATCGAAGTTGAGTTCTTTGTTATGATTGAGGAAGCAAGGGAAAAGCGTCGATTTAAACCTGTCGGAGAACCCAATAACGCCTACCCTTACACGGTCGTTTGCACCGATGATATTCGCATAGCTTTTAGAGCTCATACCCATGGCTCCCAGGTAGGTGCCCACCGCAGCTATTCCTGTATTCTTAATGAATTTCCGGCGTGAATTTGACATATGCAATCGTTTAATTATTATCAGAGTGTTTTTATCTTGATGCTTCTAAAAGACACAGCATCACCATGATCCTGCAAAAGGATACGACCTTTGGGGGCCATTCCGAAATTGGGCCAGTCTTTGTACTTGCTTCTTGCCACAAGCTCCAGGAACTCGGGCGAACCTCGCCTGAACTCGGTGATTTTATGGCCATTCAACCAGTATTCGATATTATTATCGGGGTGAACCCGTATGATACCCTGGTTCCATTCACCTATTTTTTTAGTGGCAGCAGGTATCTTTTTTGAAGTGATCAGGTCGTAGAGCGATCCGAGTGTCCGGTTACCATCCCTACCCATTTTGGCGTCTGGGTGAACGGCATCATCCAGTATCTGGTATTCCATGCCGATGGCAGAACCTTTATTACCTTCTGATTCTGTCACGAAGTATTTAACGCCGCTGTTAGCCCCCGTTGTCAGCTTAAAATCGAATTTCAATTCAAAAGAGCCGTATTCCTTTTCAGTAACGATATCACCCCCGTTCACGGATTCTGCACCACCCGCTTTTACAACACTAAGTACTCCATCACGTACCTCCCAGCCTTTTTCAGGAAAAGTCTTTTTATAGGCACCTCTCCAGCCATTCGTCGTTTTACCATCGAATAGCAGTGTATAGCCATTTGCTTTTTCCTGCGCACCGAGGTTATTAGGGATTGTATTGGCAACAAAGATCTTATCGGTGGCCGATGGCTTGATGTTTTTAGTTCGTATGCGGATGTTCTTCCAGCGGATCTGTTTGCCCGGCGTAGCATCTTTAGGAATGGAATGCACCTGCAGGGCGATAAATCCGGAAGACGTTTGATCGTCGATAAGATGGGCTGTGGGGATACCATTTACCCATGTTCTAACGGTATTGCCGATGCATTCGATGCGGTACTTATTCCACTGTCCGTTTCTGAATGCCTTCTTCCCTTGGGGATTGTACTCCAGGGTATACAGCCAGCCTCTGCGGCCTTCATCGTAGATGCCGCCACTCCATTGTCTTTTGGAAGGATCCACTTCCATCTGGTATCCATGCACTTTTCCGTTCATATAACTGTCTGAGCTCAGGCTACGAAACTGGACGCCGGAGTTCATGGACGTGTCTGCCATTAACTCCAGTTCCAGGATGAAATCACCGTAATTTTTCTCGGTAGTTAGAAATGAGTTGGGCTGATCGGGGACAGTGGTTCCTACTATTTCCCCGTTTTTCACTTCATACAACGCCTTTCCGTTCAGCTGCTTCCATCCTTTAAGATCCTGGCCGTTAAAGAGTGTTTCCCATTTGGCAGTTTGGGCAAAAACAAAATGCGTGCAGATTAACAATACAATCGTCAGTGAATATTTCATGCTTTATTTATTGGCGCTGTTAAGTTAGAGAATTAACAACAATTATACGGTCAAACATAGATAGATTCTGAATAAAGAAACGGAAACGATTTCGGAAACTGCTGTGCGGATTTATGAATTATGGGGTTATTGCCGTCTTCAGGTTATTAAACAATTGCCATCGGGTATCTTGTGTATTGGAGGCCGTGCTGCGGCAATTGCTGGAAGTACAATGGTTTAATGGGTTTTAAAGGTTGATACAAATCTGAATGACAGAAGGATTAGATGCTTTGTTTGATGCTATTAGTGAAAGCTACGAGCCTATTGCCATTACTGCTGAATTGGACTAAACATATCTTTGAAAAGGTTGTTACTGTCCTATTGCAGCAGAAATAGGGAGGATTATCAGGATGTTATTTCCATTGGGGGCGGTCTGCTCTGGGTAAAAAAATGTAAATTGCCCGCTCAAAATGTTAAATATGAACCAGTCTAGTAACTTTTTATATTGTCATGACCCCCTGGATGAAGACTCTCCTGAGTACCTGGTGCATCTGCCCAACCCTTCGGCGCTTATTAAAGTGGCTTCCCTCGACGAGGAAGAGCGGCTGGAAGGCAATGAATTCATTTACAAAACCTATGTTTATGAATTCGAGGACGGAGACACCGAGGAGTACCAGTTGATCTTTGCCAGCTTCAGTGATGGATCTGCCAATGGTCATACGTTCCAGCAGGAGGAAATTCACCCCATACTAGACGCTGCATGGGAATACTGGATAAAAGTGCTGGAAGTGGGCGACGAAGAATTGTAAGCCAGTGGTTCGCAGCAGCGATAGGAGCTTTACTTAAAACAACAACGAATAAAACATGACTACTACACCTGACAAGTATGATATCGGTATGATCGGCCTGGGAACAATGGGCCGTAATCTTTTGCTTAATATAGGAGATCACGGCTTTGCCGGCGCGGGGTACGACAAAAACCCAGGTCAGGTGAAGCTGCTGGAAGAGGAAGCCACCAATTCCAATACAAAGGCATTCAGCGACCTTGACCAGTTTATAGGAAGTTTAAAGAGCCCGAGATACATTATGATGCTGGTGCCGGCAGGTAAGATAGTGGATAGCGTTATCGAAGAACTTGTACCCCTGCTAGATAAAGGCGATATCCTGATCGATGGTGGTAATTCTCATTTTAACGACACGAACCGCAGGGTAGAATACCTTGAAACAAAAGGGCTCCATTTCTTTGGCATGGGAATCTCCGGCGGTGAAGAAGGCGCGCGTAAAGGCCCCAGCATGATGCCCGGAGGCGATCAAAAAGCCTACCAGATCATGAAGCCGTTACTGGAAGCTATTGCTGCTAAAGTGAATGGGGATCCCTGCGTAACCTATATTGGAAAGGGTGCTGCAGGGCATTTCGTGAAGATGGTGCATAACGGCATCGAATACGGGCTGATGCAACTGATAGCGGAAACCTACGAACTGCTTCGCAAAGGCATGAACTTCAGTAATGATGAAATACACGCCGTATTCAAGAAATGGAACGAAGGCCGCTTGCAGTCTTTTTTAATGGAAACAACACGGGATGTATTTGCCTATAAAGTACCCGGCACCAACAACTGGCTGCTGGATAACATTAAAGACGAAGCCAAATCGAAGGGTACCGGTAAATGGACTTCCCAGGTTGCCATGGATCTTCAATCTCCTACACCAACGATCGATACAGCCGTTGCCATGAGAGATCTGAGCAAGTACAAGGAGCTCAGGGAGCTTGCCGCTGGCATCTACAGCCAGAACGAAACGGGTTTGAAGATGGAGAAAGAGGCTTTTCTGAATGACCTGGAGCAGGCGTTTTACTTCAGCATGATTATAACCTATGCACAGGGTATGCAACTAATAGCAGCCGCTTCCAAAGAATACGGCTATGGTAGCCAGCTTGCGGAAATTGCACAGATCTGGCGGGGCGGGTGCATTATCCGTTCTACTTTTCTAAACCAGATTCATAATGCTTACAAGAAGAACAATGAGCTGAAACACCTGCTGCTGGATGAAGAAGTGGCCAGGCTGGTGAAGGAAAGTTTGCCCGCAACGAGGAATATACTCTCTTCGGCGGTCAGTTCGGGCCTGGCAATACCGGCTTATGCCTCTTCCCTCAGTTATTTCGATGCGCTGCGTAGCGAGCGCATGCCGTCTAATCTCATCCAGGCACAGCGCGATTATTTTGGTGCTCATACCTACGAACTTATTGGCCAGGAAGGCGTTTTTCATACACAATGGGTGCCAGAGGGCGCTCAATAACTCTTAACACTGCGAGATCAACATCTCTACCATGAACTCAACTATCAAAGAACAGCCAACCATATTTATTATATTTGGTGGCACGGGCGATCTTAACTCCAGAAAACTGGCCCCTGCCCTCTACAATCTATTCCTGGAGGGATGGCTACCTACTCAATTCGCCATTATCGGTACAGGCCGCACTCCCCTTAGCAAGGAGCAGTTCGCGGAAAAGATCCTCGAAGGCGTCAACAAGTTTTCCCGCAGTGGGGAAGCAGAAAAGGAAAAATGGGATCAGTTTGCACAGCACCTGTTTTACCAGCCATCGGATATTAAAGATGCCACCACTTATACCGAGTTCGGAAACAGGATTGCCGATCACGAACAGGAATGGAATACCAAGGCACACGTGATTTATTACCTGGCCGTGGCGCCTGATTTCTTTTCCATCATTGCAGAAAACATCAATAAAGCCGGGCTGGCAACCGACCAGGAGAAAACGAGGATCGTTATCGAAAAGCCTTTCGGGCACGATCTTCAGTCGGCCCGCGATCTCAATAAGCTGCTTGCCGGCATTTTCGACGAGCACCAGATCTACCGGATCGATCACTATCTGGGTAAGGAGACGGTTCAGAATATCATGGCCTTCCGCTTCGCCAATTCGATCATGGAGCCTATCTGGAACCGCAATTACATCGAGCATATACAGATCTCCGTTACGGAGCAACTGGGTGTGGAAGAACGCGGCGATTATTACGAAGGTGCGGGCGCCATGCGGGATATGCTGCAGAATCACCTGCTGCAACTGCTTTGCTTTGTAGCCATGGAACCACCGGTTAGTTTTGAAGCAGACGAAGTACGGGATCGCAAAGTGGATGTATTGAAAGCCATGCGCAGATTTACGCAGGAAGATGTAAGGGCGAGTGCCGTAAGAGGGCAGTATGGCGCAGGGTGGCTGGAAGGAAAGGAAGTGCCAGGCTACCGTGAAGAGAAGAAAGTGGAGCCGCAATCCAATACGGAAACCTTTGCAGCAGTAAAATTCTTTGTAGACAACTGGCGCTGGCAGGGAGTTCCCTTCTACGTGCGCACCGGTAAGCGTATGCACCAGTCGTTATCCGTAATTACTATCCAGTTCCGCGATGTGCCCCACCTCGTGTTTCCATCGGAAGCCATGGAAAGCTGGCAGCAAAACAGGCTGATCATAAGCATACAGCCGGAGATGAGTATTCGTTTGCAGGTGCAGGCAAAAAGACCCGGACTTGATATGGTATTGAACACTGTGGACATGGTATTCGATTATAAAGGCACTTACACCAGCCAGGCACCGGAAGCTTACGAAACCCTGCTGCTGGATACCATGCTGGGCGATCAAACCCTCTTTATGCGTGGCGACCAGGTAGAAGCAGCCTGGGATCTGATCATGCCCATTCTTAACACCTGGCAAGGCAATAAAAGCCTTCATTTCCCGAACTACTCGGCTGATTCCTGGGGACCGGAAAATGCAGAGGCGCTCATTGCCCGCGACGGCTTTCATTGGTTCACCCTACCTGTTAACGGTAAAAAGTAATAGCTATGAAATTGAACGTTTTTCAAACGGAAGAAGAAGTGCTCAATAGCCTGGCAGCGTATTATGTGTTTGTGGCCAACCGCGCCATAGAAAAAAACAATCGATTCTCCGTGGCATTATCTGGTGGCAGCTCTCCCAGGAAATTATATGAACTACTTAGTTCCGCCACTTTTAAACATCAGACTGATTGGAGCAAAGCGAGTTTCTTCTTTGGAGATGAGCGCCGTGTGCCACATACAAGTGCAGATAGTAATTACCTGATGGCGAAGAAAGCCCTGCTCGACCCGCTTCAGATCGATGTAAGACAACATTATCCGGTAGATACAAGCCTTCCGCCCCAGGAAGCGGCGAGCCACTACGAACGGGATATAGCCGACTATTTTCAGGGAGGGTTCTGGAAATTCGACCTGGTATTACTGGGCCTGGGAGATGACGCCCATACAGCTTCCCTCTTTCCCGGATCTTCCATACTACAGGACACCGTACCCGCAGTGCGCGAAAACTATCTAAGCGACAAACAGGTTTACCGTATCACGCTCAATGCTCCTCTTATTAATAACGCATGGAATGTTGCCTTTCTGGTTTATGGTGAAAGTAAAGCTACTGCCTTGCACCAGGTAATAGAAGGAGAAAGGAATATTAACCAGTTTCCTGCACAACTGATTCAACCACACGAGGCCGAAGTGCAATGGTTTATCGATCAGAAAGCTACTGCCAAGCTCATTAACCGTACGCAATTCGTGTATTAAACGTTATCGTTACTACAGCCAATGGTTGGGCTACATTATCTATTATGTATTGTTATGACTGCTGTTGAACGATAGTCATGACCGTGTCTAACGCCCGTCACTTTCAAGCCACAGGAAAGCCTCTACTTTTACTGCTCCCCGTATTAATATTCATACGTATGAAAAGCCATGTTCCCGGCGGCAGGTCCGGAAACGGGAGTTTCCGCATTTCTGCACCGGGCAACAAAAAAGACAGCTAAATAGCTGTCTTTTTGCGTTTGCAATATATCGAAGGGTCAAAATTATAAAGTAATAGAATCCCTTAAAAGTTTGCCTTCCTTGTTAAAATAGAGGTACTTCTTCTCAACAGCACTCTTTCTTACCAGTATTCTGTACTCTACATGCCCTTCTTTATGTTGTACCCAGGCCACCGAAGATACTTCCCAATCGACCGTGTATTTGCTTTTAGAAAAGCCTTCCGCCACAGCTGCCGGAAGATTGGATTCACTGATTTCCTTTTCTGTAAGTTCCCATTCCCCTTTGATGGAATAACGTGCTTCATGCGCAGCACCATCAAGCTGAAAATCTACCTGAAAGAAGGTGAGCTTATCTTTAAATTCAACACTTTGAGCCTGTGGATACTTCGACTTAAAAGCATCCGTTACCGCAGCGGGAATTTTTCGTATCTGCGCCAGCAGGTTCACCGATAGATGCAGCATCGCAAAGGTCATTACCAAAACAAGTATTCTTTTCATGATCTATATTTTTGAAGCCTTATTAAATACAGTGTATAACAATATCATGCCATTTTTATGATTGCATGCGCACAGGCAGGAAGAGACTGTTCAGGAAGACTGGAGAATGATTTTTTTAAAGAAGGAGAATTAATAAGACCGGTGACGCGGTCTATCCTGCTTGGAATGCGTTTCCCTGATGAGTTTTATAAGTGCACTTTCCGAACTTTCCATAATGATCTTATACGTTGCCAGTATGCTTTCCTTAAGTCCGCCATCATAAATTACCAGGGTCAACTGTTCATTGGGCAAAGGCGCGCCCTCCAGGTCGCATGGTGCAACAAGGCATTGAAAGTGCAGCCCCACTACCAGCCTGCACTGGTACACCTGTATCTTGTTACTTCTTGAAGCACCGATCTCGATATCGGAAGGCAACAACAGTAACTTATCTATAATCGCTTTTGGTAAGGTCATACGGCAAAATTACAGTATTATAATTTCGATTAAATATTTAGTGAAGAAAAAAGAAGTTTAAATTTTACAGCCCTTCTACACTCATCAGTTGTTTATCATGGCATTATTATTAGAACGAATATATCTTATGATTTACGATGCAATAATAGTGGGAGGCGGACCTGCAGGGTTAAACGCAGCCGTAGTGCTGGGCCGGTGCAAAAGAAAGATACTTGTATTCGATTCCGGTAAGTACAGAAATAGTTACTCATCCGGCCTGCACAATTATTTATCGCGGGATGGCATTTTACCAAAAGACTTTCTTGAGCTGGCCCGCGAAGAAGTTACAGCACTGGGCATCAGCATTCTGCCGCAGCTGGTAACAACAGCTACAAAAACAGCAGACGATCATTTTACGGTGCATGTCGATCATGCAATCAGCTATACTGCTAAAATACTGCTGCTTGCAACAGGCGTTAAAGATCGTTTGCCTGAAGTACCGGGCATAGAAGAATATTATGGAATAAGTGTACATCATTGCCCTTACTGCGACGGTTGGGAAGAGCGGGATAAGAAGATGGTGCTTTACTCTAAACATATCAATGGTTTCGGGATGGCTGTTTCTCTCAAAACCTGGAGTGCGGATGTAACGCTGCTCACGGATGGTAAGATGTATCTTTCCGGTAAACAAAGAAGTACGCTGGCGCACTATAATATCAACGTGATCCAGAAACCGGTAGCATCCGTTCAGGGAACGAGCGGACGGTTGCAGAGCGTTTCCTTTAGCGATGGACAGATTCTTGAATGTGATACCTTGTTTTTTACCGACAATTATGAACAGCATTGCGGCCTTGTTACCGATCTGCAATGTAGTCTGAATTCTAAAGGAGTGGTGCGGACAAACAATGTTCAGCAAACAAATATCGAAGGGCTGTATGTTGCAGGAGATGCTTCCAAAGATATGCACCTGGTAGTAGTTGCGGCAGCACAAGGTGCAAAAGCGGGTATTGCTATCAATAAGTCTTTGCAACTAAGAGAACGTCCTCTGTTTCCCGTATAGCTATTGTTCGTTCTATACTTATTGCGTATCTTGATAACACTTCCTGATATGATGAAATATTTGTTATTGATCCCGGCACTCCTTTTAACCGCCGCTGTTGTATTTAGTCAAAGCAGCAATAAAGTAAGGTATAAAGATCTTGTATTCCCTTCGGTGATAAGAAATGCAAACATCAGCTACTTGTCTTCTCCTAAAAATGGAACTAAAAAGAAGTATTACCTGCTCGATCTGTACAGTCCTGCAAAAGATACTGTCCGTCTTCGCCCTTTGATCGTTTGGGTTCATGGAGGCGGATTCAAGTATGGAAACAAAAGATCGGCGGGAACACCAGTGTGGAGCAGAACATTCGCTCGCAGGGGTTATGTATGCGCTGCTATCAATTACCGCTTAAGCAAAAAGAAACCCTTGCTGCGCTTCCCTCATCTCCTGGAAGGCTGTTCAGATGCGATAGACGATCTTACCGATGCGGTCGCCTTCCTAAAGAAGAATGCCCGGCTTTACGGTATCGATACCCATCGGATCATTCTAGGAGGCAATTCTGCGGGCGGCATCGTGGCATTGCAATCGGTTTACAGTAGCGAGAGAGATCTGTATTGCCTTATAAATAAAGACAGCATGCCTGCCGGGAGCACGCGCTACAACCCAGTAAAGGCCATAGCAATCGTGAACTTCTGGGGAGCGGTGTTCGATACGGCATCATTCAACAATGGAAGCGTACCTATCGTAAGCGTTCACGGAACAAAAGATAAAATTGTTCCTTTCGAAACAGGCAAAGCACCCATGTACGGGAGCCTCTGCATTCAGCGACAGGCAAATGCTATGGGTATCGATAATTTACTGAAACCCTATGCGGGCTATGGCCATGAATTGTATCGACACTTCAATCCTCTATGGCACACCCGCAAAATTAAACGGAGATGGCTGGAATCAGGCCAGGAGGTGGCTAACTTCCTTTACAAGCATGTACAGAATGATTAAAGAAGAAAGAATTGGTGCCAGGCCGCCAGCCATTGAAAAGTTTTTATACCAACTGCAACGTAAGTACTACTTATAAATGATGGCAAGCCTGGACTTGATAAGTTTGAAAACGGCCGGGTATTTAAGGTGATTCAAAAATACAGTTATCCTTCAACATCTTTGAAACATAAATTGCTAAAGTTTTGCTTAGATGCTTACCGTGCAAGGCCGGTTCCGGTAAGTTGCCGCGGCCACTTGTCGAGCGGTACTATTTTTTTAATAAGCAGTTTCTTCATGTTCCTCGGAATCAGCAAAACATTCAGGGGCATTTTACTGTTGGCAGGCACTCTAATTTCGAAACCTACAAATATAGTTCCCGGGTTGGGCGCATCATAAGAGTTTACCGGAACGGTAGGCCATGTGCTGATTTTTGCACCGGGTACATCGATCCTCATGATCAGCTCTTTACCGTCTTTGGTAAGCAGGGCTTCGCTGGTGCTTATGATCTTTACATCGGCAGGCGTCACCATCGTCCACCGCACCGTTGCTTCACTGGAAAGGGTTTCTATTTCATCGCGCACCACCACATAGCTGCTGTCGATAATTGCGATACCACGATGTGCCCTCCCGAGTAGACCCTTATAAAGAGGAGTGATGTCTGTAATCGCATTGAGGAACAGCGCGTTTCCTGATGATGACGTAATGATTCCCTCACCTTCCACTTTCTGTAACTCGCCATTCACCGTAAGCGTATTATGAGCCATATTGTTATACCGGAATATCTGCCAGCGCTGCGCGTTCTGCGTCTTGCCCCAGAGGTCGACCTTTTTCGATTCAAGTGATTCATAATCCTGCATGCCGAAATCCATGGCCCAGCGCACTCCCTTAGCTTCCATTACAAATGACCCCACATCCATATGGGCATGATTTAAAGAGGGTGATCCTCCTTTAATGCCGACATAAATAGCGTTCTTGTCAGTCCATGAAGTGCGCATCAAGGCTACCGGATTCTTACCTGCTCCCACATAAATCTTTGAATCTGGTGGGGTTACTTGCTGTGTCGCAATCCCTCCACCCCATATCATGCAGGCCGGAAGAAGCCGGTCTCTCATAGGCGTTTTACTATCCGTATATCTTAGGCTGTTCAATTGCTGCCACAGTAAGGAGGGGTCGTTGGTTTTTTGTGCAAACCAGAAAATGGAAGGATTGAACTGAGACTGGGAAGAAGCATCGGAATAGTTGAAAGGCAAGCCCGAAGGCCCTGTCATATTCTCAAAATAATCACCGGTTTTAAGAAAGCCGGGAATACTGGTTAAACCAAAATCCTGGCCGTACAGTTTTTCTATAGCACTTAAAAACATCACATTAAAGCCGGTGCCGTATCCCCAGTAACCGTATCCTTCCATGTAGGCACCATCGGGGCCATATTCCTCCATGGGCAACCTGACAGACCGGATCGCACGATTGAGAACCGTTCTTGCAATTTCGGGATGATCCTCATAGATGGCAAGAGCGCCGAAGGAGATACCGGCATTACATACCTGGTTCCAGTTATGAGTAGAAGCAAGCCACCCGTTATACTTCGGGTCTAGTGAAACGTTGATGCCTTTTTCGAGTATTGCCGTTCTTATGATTGTTTTTGAGCTGTCGGATAACTTACTGTGTAACCAGTCGTAACCAATCGCAACTGCCATCGTCATCTCCGCAACATCCAGAAAATGCGTCGGGTTCCAGTCGCTGAAAGCAGCTAATGCTACTAGTTCCTTCTCGGCTCTGTTTAAATACACTTCTTTTTGTGTGGTTCTGTAGGCGTAGGATAGATAGAAGATTCTCCGTAGTCCTTCCCTGGATTTGTCAAGCAGCCTTCTTCCTATCTTGATCCGCTCCAGGGGAGCGGTAGTAAGTAATGCATCACTAGCTTGAAGAATGCTGGAATGTACACTCGATAATGCAGTTCCCGGGAGTGTGTTTTTCACTATCACCTTCTCTTCATCCTTCAACAATAGAATGCGCGGATGCCCGGGTAGCTGTTGATCCTTGATAGAATCGACCTGGGAAGAAACGGAAGAAGTAATAATGAAAAGCGCTACAAATAGTGCAGATGATTTCGTTATGGCAGTCATAAATTTTACAATATGCCAGTAAATTACGTACTTATATGGAATCACCAGCAAGATAGCGTGACTTAAACCATCACCACCTTATAAAACAAAAAAAGCCACTGATAAATCAGTGACTTTTGACGCTTAGCGTCCCAGATATTTTTTTGGAGTAACCCGGTCAGGCGATACTAACCGAAGGTTTCCATGAATAGTCTGCAGATTGCATGAATACCTCCTTTTCTTTGGTGAATTTGAAAGATAAAGTTAGGAATATAAATACAAATGGTGCAAGGAATCTAAAAGATTTTAACAATCCTGTAACAACAGGCATCATATGATCCATTTCAGGAACGTAAATGACTAAAGCAATTTGGCCAATGACCTAAATTCTATCTTATAGTTGCTTAACA
>JACMJX010000388.1 GCA_014380425.1 Chitinophagaceae bacterium
GCACAAAGCGAATGGTTCCTAAATACGGAGAGAACGAACAATCCTGATATTGAATTTCATTTTACCAGTGAAATACACAAGGCCTGATCATACATGTACTATCATAGCTGGAAGGTATATTCGATCAGTTGCTCTAGTAGTTCACCCCCGTGTAGTTGTGTGGCGTTATCTTTTTCAGTTCTTTTTTTACTATAGCAGCAATCTTTAATCCGTCAATAAAGGTATGTATTGCTTCCTTGTCAATTTTACCCGCACCTCTCGTTAGATCCTTTAGTGCTTCATAGGGCTTAGGGTAGTTTTCTCTTCTCAATATGGTTTGAACGGCTTCCGCAACCACCGCCCAGTTATTGTCCAGATCCTCGGTTATTTTGGCACCGTTCAGTACCAGCTTTTCCAGGCCCTTTTCAATGGACCGGATGGCAAGAATGGTATGAGCGAATGGAACACCAATATTTCTTAATACAGTTGAATCTGTAAGGTCACGCTGCAGACGCGAGATAGGCAGTTTGGCTGATAAATGTTCAAAGATAGCATTGGCCATACCCAGATTACCTTCAGCATTTTCGAAGTCTATAGGGTTTACCTTATGGGGCATTGCAGACGAACCCACTTCTCCTTTTTTTGTCTTTTGCTTGAAATAATCCATAGACACATAAGTCCAGACATCCCTGCATAAATCGGTCAGAATGCTATTGATCCGCTTAATGGCATCAAAATGTGCCGCAAGGTTGTCATAATGTTCAATCTGTGTCGTGTATTGCTGCCGCTGCAGTCCGAGGTTCGATTCTACAAACTCATTCGATAATTTAACCCAGTCCTTCTTTGGAAATGCCACATGATGCGCGTTGAAATTACCGGTTGCCCCGCCGAATTTTCCACTGAAAGGAATATGTATCAGCAATTCTACCTGGTTATGAAGGCGCTCCACAAAAACCATGATTTCCTTCCCAAGACGGGTAGGGCTTGCTGGTTGTCCATGGGTTCTTGCCAGCATAGGCACAGCCTGCCATTCCTCCGCGAGCAGCTCCAGTTGCCGGGTCATATTCAACACCATGGGAAGGTATTCATTTTCCAGTGCATGCTTCCAGGAGAGGGGGATGGCGGTGTTGTTGATATCCTGGGAGGTGAGGCCGAAATGTACCCACTCTTTTTCTTCGCCGGCTCCGCATTCATCCAGCTTCTCCTTTATAAAATACTCTACTGCTTTCACATCATGGTTCGTAATCTGCTCGGTCGCCTTTATCTTCTGGGCATCAGCCAGGCTAAAATCGGCGACCGCTGCCTTCAAAAACGTGCGCGATTTAGCAGTTAAAGTAAAGAATTTTTTATCCGCCAGAAACAGGAAGTACTCAATTTCGACCAGTGCCCGGTATTTCATGAGGGCGTATTCGGAAAAATAATCACCCAGATGGTTTAACTGACGGCGATAGCGGCCATCCACCGGGGAAATGGCAGTGAGTGTATTAAGTTCCATGATAAGAAGTTTCAAATGAATTAAATGGAAATGTACATTTGCGTTCCCACTGAAGAAATTCCGTAGTTCTGATCTTCTTTACCCTTGGTAAAAATCAGCGTTGCAGTATCTCCAGTGCGAAATTAAACCAATCCTCCAAAATAGAAGTACACTATATTTAAAAATGGATAGAAGCGGAAAGATTAAAGCAGGCGCAGTTAGTTATCTTAACACCAAACCGCTTATTTATGGTTTTGAAGAGGGGATGATGAATGACAGAATAGATCTTGTTAAGGAATATCCTTCACGGATAGCAGCTATGCTGCTGGATGACGAAATTGATATAGGCCTTGTGCCGGTAGCTATAATCCCGGCCTTGAATGAGGCGCATATCATTACCAGAACCTGTATCGGATGCGATGGTCCGGTCGCTTCTGTCTGCCTCTTCAGCGAAGTGCCTATACATCATGTTGAAAAGGTGCTGCTTGATTATCAAAGCCGAACTTCTGCCAGGCTCATAAAGATTCTGATAGAGAAGTATTGGAAGATAAATCCTGAACTGGTAGATACCGAAGAAGATTTCCGGGAGCAAATAAAAGGCAGCACGGCAGGGCTGGTAATTGGTGACCGCGCCTTCACCCAAAGAACGATTTCCCCCTATATCTACGATCTTGGCGAAGCCTGGAAGGAATTTACAGGACTACCATTCGTATTTGCTACCTGGGTGGCGAACAAGGCTTTGCCTGCAGACTTTATACATGATTTTAACAATGCGACGGCTTATGGACTTCAGCATCTCGATCAGGTTATAGCTAATAACCCGTTCGATAAATACAGTCTGCATACATACTACAAGCAGAATATCAGCTTCGAGTTAACCAACGAAAAGCGAAAAGGGATGGAATTGTTCCTGCAAATGTTATGAGTTCCTCCTGAATCTTCTTAGGGCGTTTTCTACAATTCCGTTTAGGTCGGGGGCTACTTTTGTAAAATAAGCAGGAATGAAAAAGAGGAGGATGAAGAGTAAACATCTTATGAATCCGTCGAGATAAATGTCGTCCAGTCGGGGAACAAAGTAAATAACCAGGTAACTTGTCAGTGCTATCACAAGCGCCAGTCCGTTCTTAAGCGAATAAGGCTGTAATCTGAATTTTGAGTACAGGAAAACAGACCGCACCCCATTATAAAGGGTATTGGAAATCAAGATGGCAATTGCCGGCCCTACAATACCAAATGACTTGATGAGAAAGAAATTCAGGGGAATGGAGATGATATTGTAGAAAACGTTGGTATAGAAATCAAATTTCCAGAAGTTGGATGTGCCAATAATAGTGCCGTTGATGCCCGTACCCAGGTCCAGTACTTTGGCGGCTCCTGCTATTAAAACGATACTTGCCACCTCGGAATAACCTTCTCCTAAAAATGTTGTAAGGTTATGAATGTTTAGGATGATCAGGCCATAGAGCCCCAGGGCTATAACCAGCAAGTTAGCAACACTTTTCTTATAGATGTATTCAATATTGGCCATATCCTTGTTCTTCCAGGATTCCGCGAGCACTGGAACGCTAATGGCATTCATGCTCCGTTGGGGAATTTCCATAATGGTGACCATGTAAATGGCGATAGCATAAGGCGCCATAGCGGCCACTCCAAGCAGGCCCAGGATAAGAATACTATCATTGGTTTTTGCCAGGATATTCAGAAACTGCGACCCGAAAATAAAGAGCCCGAAAGAGAGCATCCGTTTCTTAAGGCGCCGGGTTACGGTGCTAATCTGAGAGAAAGAGAATTGCCAGTTTCCCGTTCTCAGCAGTACGACCATCAATATTATTACAGGAAGCAGGTACTGAAGGCTGAAGAGATGGATAAAGCTTTTTATGGAGATAACGTGCAATGCATATAGTACGATAAGCACCCCGGCCAGGATGCGCACCCCAGCCTCCCGAAGAAAGTTGGTAAGTACTGTCTTTTTCAAACCCCAGGCGAATGCCTCCAGCCAGGTGAATGCAAGAAGTAAAAAAGTGAATGGATAAACAGTATAAAAATAAGCCGCAAATTCCGGGGATTTACCTAGTTTTCTTATAATAAAATCATCAAAGAAAAAGCCAAAGGCGGCAATGATCGTAAAACCTAGCAGGCAGGCCAGGCCGGTAACCATCGGAAGATCATTCTTTTTGCCTTTAAGATAATGGTTATAAAAAGGAAAGAATTTATAAATAACAGGAATTGAACCTAAAGAGGAGAGGGTGAAGAGCGTTACCGAAACATCCAGCATCGCCCTGGTAGTTCCGAATTCGGTTTTCGTCAGAAATCTGGGAAACAGAACCAGGGTATTGAAGGCGCCGATAGCAAAACCGATAACAATATAAATCGAGGACCTGATGCTCTGTTTCTGAATGATACCCATTGCAGTGCGAAAGTAAAGAGTTTAAGTAACATGACAGCAATTCGGCTACCTTACAAGTATCAGGCTTCCTTTGCGAACAAGTTCTCCGCAGAAAGACGTAGCCCGGATCGTGTAAACAAAGCCGCCTGCGGGTTGCAACCGACCCTTATACATACCGTTCCAGCAATCTCTCGGATTCTTTGTAGTAAACACTCTTTCGCCCCACCGGTTGAAGATAGAGAATTCGTGAATGGTAACATTTCCCCAATGCTTGATTCCAAAGCAATCATTTGCGCCGTCATTATTGGGCGTAAAGGCATTCGGCACCACGAATACCGGTTTCGCCGTATTTGTCACTTTAACAATAACACTCGCATAAGCCGAGCAGTTAAATTCATTGGTGTTTTTTACTATGAAGGTAGTCGTGCTATCAACCGATACTGTAACAAGCGGTCGGTTTGAGAAGTCGACACTTGCGGAAGGCTCCCAATAATACCCTTGCCCGGTACCCCGCGCTGTAAGCGGAGCAGTTGGATTTATGCAGTCAATATCGCGTTGTTTTAGGATGCCAACAGTAGGATTCGGATTAACTGCAACACGTACGGTAAAACTCGTATCATACCCGCAGGTGGCTTCGGTGATCGAAACGTTATAATCGGTAGTAGCTGGTGGCCTTGCGATAGGTTGCGGCAGATACGGATCATCAAGTGACGCAGAGGGACTCCATCGGTAAAGGTGCTCGCTGCCATTTTTGCTTTTAAGCTGGATGCTGCTGTCAGCACAAATATTTCTGTCGGCAGGCTTGGTAAATTCAGGCCTTGGCTTAATCATCACAAGTACTGAAGCAGTGTCCTCACACTGGATGCCGTTCTTTATTTTTAAATAGAAGCGTGTTGTTTCTGTTACCAGCGCTTCAGGCTCGGCAACCCCGGCATTGTTCAACAATCCGGCTGGAGTCCATTCATACAATGAGCCTCCTGACCCTCTTAAGCTTATAGGTGCATTCTTACAAACCATAGTATCAGCACTTACCAACGCCTTAATAGTATCGAGCTGTATTACCTTCTCGGCACTGTCTCTACAAGCATTTTGATCCGTAGCTACTACTTTGATGGTATAACTACCACCAGCTTTAAAATTATGAGTGAGGGCAGGTGCTTCGCCTTTCTCAGAATCGCCGAAATTCCATTCCCACCTAACAAGGGGAGATGGTTCTTTTAATGGAGTGCCTGTAAGTTGCAAAGCTTTACAAAAGGGAATATTGTAATTGAAGTCTATCTCAGGAACATCATGGATAGTAACAGCCATTGAATCCCTTGCCAATTGTATTTCGGCGAAAGAGATATCATCGAGAGCAAAATCATTTCCGGAAAAAGCTGCATTCTGATTGATGATAGCTATTTCTGCTATTATTTGAGATCCTGAATTCCATTCCACGTAAGATCGGTTCCATTCACAGGAAGTAATACCGCCTTCGAAAACGGGTCCTATTAGCTTTCCGTTGATAGAAAACTGCAGCCTTGCCGGATTAGCAGGCCATAATGATTGCAGCCAGGTAGAAAACGCATAATTGGTATTCGGAGTGATGGAGATGGTCTGACTCCATACTTTAACGTCAGGAATATCTGCCCCGTTTACCATCATCATATTGCCGCTGTTTCCTGTATGATCTTTACAATCATTCAAATTAGGATTCCACGATAAAACGGTGGAACGAACGGCATAGGTACCCGCATCAGAAACATTCGACCATATATAAGCTGAGCCAAAATCGGAATTTCCGAGAGAAAAATCTCCATTCTTAACGAGATTCACTCCCTCAACCAGCGCATTAACATAATAAGTCGTTTTAGCAAGGAGACCCGGGATAACAATGGAGGAACTAGTGTTTTCAGGATCAGGTACTGGTGACCAGCAATATTTCAGTGCAGGTAATGTATTGATGATAAAAGGACTTCCATTATAGCAGGCAACGGTATCTCGACCCGAAATGAGGTCGCTGAACTTAAGTGAGATGGAGATAACCTTGGTTACACTGTCCGCGCAGCCTCCGTCAGCAACCGCCCTCAGCTTTACCGCATAGTTACCAAACTGATCGAAAACCACAACAGGCTCCTCAGTCGTAGCAAGAGTACCATTATTAAAATCCCAACTTAAAGTTGCGTAAGTAGTGGATTCGTTTATAAATTTAACGCTCTTAGGATCGCAAAGCTCTTTTTCAAAACTATAGTCAACGGAAGGCATTGGTAGTACTATTATTTCCTTGCAGAAGGAAGCCTGGGAAATTAACCCTTCATCGACAGTGAGGTTGATGCTATATCTTCCTGGAGTGGTGTAAGAAACTGGGGGCGGAGCGAATAGGTTGGACCCAGGAAGAGTAGGAGAGTTACAACCGGCAAATTCGAGTCTTGTAATGGTGTTGTTATGAGCGTTGGTTATAAAGCTGTAAATGTTTCCGTTTACACGGAATAATTTGGAAATGCTATGCGGGAAATCGAGATTACCGAGATTGCCAAGGCCGGTTATAATAGGAGTTGCGGACAGCATGTTATTAAAATCGAGCCGGACGATTTCATAGGATCGCGGATCGCCATTGACGACATATCCTACCGTTTGATCGCAGTTATCGAGGATGGTAATATCCACCGGGAACCGAAGCAGGCCTCCTGGATTCCCGAGATTGGTACCGACCGGGGTATTCAAAAGAGAGCCCCCAAAATCAAGGCGTGTAAGGGAGTAATTGTTTCCTACACGGGTTCTGTCACCGCCATTAACGATAAATACCCGCCAGTTTCCATTATCATTAATGGAAAAAATACCATTGGGATAACTCAGGTTGCCGATATTTCCCAGGTTAACTCCTGTAGGCACATTATCAAAACTGGTAGTGAAGTTGAAGCGTGTAATGGTATTGTTTTCCGAACTGACCGTAAAGCCATACCAAATATTGTTTTCCTTGAAAATGTGGAGATCCATGGGCTGGAACATGTTTCCAATATTCCCCCAGTTGGTTGCCACGGGCGCAAGATTGGTAAGATTGGCTCCGAAATCGATCTTAAGGATTCTTGGAGTACTGCCGATGGGGTCATACCCTCCTACGATGATAGCATACCATTTGCCTTCATTTTGCACTATCTGTATTCCATGAGCTCCCTGCCCGGCGGGTATGATTCCTCCAAAATTACCTAGGCTGACAGCCGTAGGAGTATTAAGCAGACTGTTCCCAAAATCAAGTCGTGTCAATCCTCCGGGGTCGTAGTTGACCACAAAGCCGTAATAATTGTTATTATAAAGAGCGTAATCGATCGACATGGGATCGGAAAAATAACCGCCAATATTACCAAGATTGACCGCAGCGGGAGTAGCGGTTAGATCTGCTGCACAGAAGTTCCAGTTATAAGTAGTTGCGTTTTGCGAAGTGTTGGCTACACTAACCGGGCTGTTGACGCAAACCGTGTCAGGAGCAGTAAATGAAGAAGTTGGAGGAATACACTGCTGCGGCGTAAGCACTTTAACTTCCAAATCATCGGTGGCACTACAGCCTGCATTAGAGGCTGTAAGGGTATAGATGGTACTAACAGTAGGCGTAGCCAGCGGTTCCACCACATTGGACGCTGACAGGCCGGTTGCCGGTGACCATTGATATTTTGTGGCATTGGCGGTGGTAGCTTTTATATCCGCAGAGTTACCAGGGCAGACTGTTATATCGGCAAGTGGATCGATAACTGGTCTGGCAAGTACTATTATCTCCTTGCAGAAAGAGGCCTGGGAGTTTAACCCTTCATCAATAGTTAGATTAATGCTATACCTCCCTGGAGTAGTGTAAGAAATTGCGGGCGGGGCGAATAGATTAGACCCAGGAAGCGTGGGAGAGTTACAACCTGAAAACTCAAGTCTTGTAACAGTATTATTGTAAGCGTTGGTTATAAAACTGTAAACATTTCCGTTTACGCGGAATAATTTAGAGATGCTATGCGGGAAGTTGAGATTACCGAGATTACCAAGGCTTGTTGCAACAGGTGTTGCAGACAGCAGGTTATTAAAATCGAGCCGGACAATTTCATAGGATCGTGGATCACCATTGACGACATATCCTACCGTTTGATCACAGTTATCGAGGATAGTGATATCCACCGGGAATCGAAGCAGGCCTCCGGGATTCCCGAGATTGGTACCGACAGGGGTGTTCAAAAGAGAGCCTCCAAAATCAAGGCGTGTAAGAGAGTAATTATCTCCTGTTCTGGTTCTGTCACCGCCATTAACGATAAATACCCGCCAGTTTCCATTATCATTAATTGAAAAAATACCATTGGGATAACTCAGGTTGCCGATATTCCCCAGATTGACTCCTGTAGGCACATTATCAAAACTATTAGTGAAGTTGAATCGCGTAATGGTGTTATTTTCTGCACTTACGGTAAAGCCATACCAAATATTATTCTCCTTGAAAATATGCAGATCGATAGGTTGGAACATATTTCCAATATTCCCCCAGTTGGTTGCCACAGGTGCAAGATTGGCAAGATTGGCTCCGAAATCAATTTTAAGGATTCTTGGAGTGCTGCCAACCGGATTATAACCGCCTACAATAATAGCATACCATTTGCCTTCGTTCTGCACTACCTGTATTCCATGAGCTCCCTGCCCGGCGGGAATGATTCCTCCAAAGTTACCTAGGCTGACAGCCGTAGGAGTATTGAGCAGGCTGTTTCCAAAATCAAGTCGTGTTAATCCTCCAGGGTCGTAATTGACTACAAATCCATAGTAATTGTTGTTGTAAAAAGCGTAATCAACAGAGACGGGGGTGAAAAAACTACCGCCAATGTTGCCAAGATTGACGCCTGATGGTGGAATCGACAAGTCGGCAGAACAGAAGTTCCAGTTATAGGTTGTTGCATTTTGCGAGGTGTTGACTACACTAACAGGGCTGTTGACGCAAACCGTGTCAGGAGCAGTAAATGACGGTACTATAGAACTAAGAATATTATACGGTATATTTTCCTTATGTGTATATTGAGCAACTGAGTAAAAACTTACCAAAACAGTAATGAAAAACGCCAAAAGATGTTTCATAAATAGTGTCGAGTCAAGGGTCGTGTAAATGTATTAAACATAATTGGATGTTTTCCATCGAAGTGCCTAAATTTGGGCTTTTGCACAAGGGTTATCGAAGTCTAGCGCTCGATTTCAACGAGATACTTAATAAAAGATTGTATGAGAACCGAAATTAGGAACATATTAAAGCGATTTGGTTATGATATCGTAAAATACAATCCACAGTTTATCAGAGGGAAGATAGACAAAGATATTCTGGCTACAGAATACAAATGGCTTGGTGAATTCGATTTCAAAACAATATTGGATATTGGGGCAAATCAGGGGCAATTTTCTGAAAGAATGAGAATACTATTTCCGGACACCATGATTTATGCATTGGAACCACTTCCCAAAGTTTATGAAGAGTTGCTTCATAATTTTAAGGGTGATAAATTGTTTAACGCAATTAATTTCGCAGCAAGTGATTGCTCTGGAAACCTAAGTTTCTATTTGAATGAACATTCCGCTTCTTCATCAATACTTCAAATGACAGAACAACATACTTCAAGCTTTGATTTTGCCGTAAAAACGCAGCCAGTGACAGTCAACACAGACCGGCTGGATAACATTATACCGATCGATCAGATAGAGCAACCCCTGCTTGTTAAAATTGATGTTCAGGGTTATGAAGACAAAGTAATAGAAGGAGGCTCTATAATATTAAGTAAAGCTGATATGGTTATTATAGAGCTTTCTTATGTTGAGCTGTTTAGTGGTCAGGCTTTGTTTAATAAAGTTTACACCATGCTTTCCAATCTTGGCTTTAACTATGCAGGAAGCATAGATCAATTGCGCTCCCCCTTAAATAACCGGGTTTTGCAGGAAGATGGGGTATTCTTAAAAAACTAAGAGTGGACAAATCAGCGCCTTTACTAACGATTATAACCCCTACTTTTAATGCCGCTTCTACAATAGTACGATGCATGGAGAATGTGCAGCAGCAGACATTTAAAGACTTCATCCACCTTATTGTTGACGGAGTATCCTCAGACGAGACATTATCTTTAATAGCAAACTTTCAAGGACGAAACGAAAATATTGAGGTGATGTCAGGAAAAGATAAAGGGGTATACGACGCGATGAATAAAGGGATAAAGGTTGCCCGTTCTTCCTGGCTCTTTTTCCTTGGTTCAGATGATTACTTTTATACCAATACTGTGCTCAATGATATAGCCCCTCTCCTCCAAAAACGAAATTCAGGCATCTTATACGGGGATGTTTACTATAAAAAATATGGACGAATTTATGATGGTTACTTCGATATGGAAAAGATACTCAAAAGAAATATTTGTCATCAGGCTGTGTTCTATCATTCTTCAGTTTTTGAAACTTTAGGCTATTATAGCTTGAAGTACAAAACTGAATCAGATTATCATTTTCATCTGCGATGCTGGCTTAAAGGCGAATTCGAAATAGTATATTTCCCTTTAGTTGTAGCCTATTATTCGGAAGGAGGAATAAGCGACCATTCCCGCGACCGCGCTTTAGTCGAAGATTATCCTGATATTGTTCTAGATGCAGTTCTTACAAGTAAGAGGACGTTTTTAGAGAAAGTCAACTTGTCTTCCAAAGTCTATAGAAAAATTGTACAAAGATATTCGCTTGCTTACCTTCCAGGTTACATTTTCAAAACACAATTCATGGCAGGAAGGCTGCTTGCCTTTACGTGGATGGTAGTTTCTTTTCCATATCATCTTATTACTAAGAAATTGGTGAAATGAATAAAATAATATTTACGCTCTGTTCAAATAACTATCTCGCGCAGGCTTCATTGCTAGTTACCTCATTTCTTCAACATAATGCTGATTATACTTTTTATATCGGCCTCGTGGATGCGGTCAACACTTCGGTTTTATACCCCACTCATCCAGCAGTAAAAGTACTTCCTTGCGAAGAAGTTTTAACTAAGGATCTATTGAAAGGTATGGCCCAGCGTTATAAAATAGTTGAACTGAATACGAGCCTGAAACCTTTTTATATCGAATATTTCTTTAGGCTGTATGAAAACTGTACGGTCATATACCTGGATCCGGATATTTACGTGTACCACTCTTTTGATGATATAGAAGAAATGCTGCGATCTAATGAAATTATTCTCACGCCTCATTGTCTAACTCCCATTCCTTTGGATGAGAGAGAACCGCAGGAAAGAAGCTTCATGAAATACGGAACTTACAATCTTGGCTTTGTCGCTCTAAGAAAATCAGCGAACAGCGTTCGTTTTGTTAAATGGTTACAGGAGCGTCTCGCAATTCTTTGTTATTCCGAAGTTGGCATTGGAGTTTATGTAGATCAATCATGGATAAATCTGGTGCCCATTTTCTTTGAAAACGTCTACGTTTCTCGCCATCCGGGAATGAATGCTGCTTTTTGGAATCTTCATGAACGCAATTTCGAAATGGATAAAGATCGTATTACGGTAAATAAGGAGTACCCATTATTGTTTTTTCATTTCAGCAGTTTCAATACCAATAGCTGGATGCAACTTGCGAATAATCAAAACCGGTTTACTGTAGCTGACAGGCCAGATATTGAAACATTATTCAGAGACTACGCTGTTTCTTTTACCACTGCTAAACAGCAGTATAAAAGCGATATTGAATGTATCTTCATGAAACGGACGTTCAAACAAAAATTGTTGTATTATTGGAATCGTTACCAAATAAGGAAAGAATTAGCCATATAGGAATTTCTCAGTTCACTTAATTAAAAAAAGCAACAAAATGGGTTATATAAGTTTCTCAATGCCTGGTGAAATAGTTTTGAAGTTTAAAGAAAAAGGGAATATTATAAATTTTGTAGAAACAGGAACGTACAAAGGAGGAACTTCCTTTTGGGCAGCGCGCCACTTTAAGCAGGTCTATACCATCGAGATTGACCCGGAGATCAGCAAAAGCACTTCATCCCGACCTGATTGTCCTAAAAATATTGAATTTTTGGTAGGCAACAGTAAAGATGTTTTACCGGGAATAGTTTCAAGGCTAACCGAACGTTCTATTTTTTGGTTGGATGGGCATTGGTGCAATGTTACTGAAATGGGAAAGGAAATGGAATGTCCACTTATGGATGAAATAAGATCGCTGAAAGACTTGCATCATCCAGTCATACTTATAGACGATGCCCGCGCTTTTTTGGGACCTTTACCGCCGCCTCATAACAATTCTGACTGGCCCAGGATTGATGAGATATTTCAGTTATTGAAGATGCAATATCCATTAAGCATGGTCACTTTAGCGGATGACGTAATTTATTGTATCCCTCCAGATTTGATAGAGGTATATAACGATGATTATATTCTGCAATTTAACCGGAGGTATTCTACACATAAGAAGGGATTATTAACTAGAATTTTAGGCAAATAAGAAGGTCTCCTTACACATTCTCCAGCTTAAACAACACTTTAATCCTATAAAGAAATTTACCAAGAGGAGAATTTAATACAATATGCAATAGCTGAAGTCTCACTTGCCAGAGCGTCAATTTAAAGGAAGCACCAAAATACTGTTTATAAACAATTTTTGCCTGCTTCAAAGATTTGAAATAATTCAACTGACTTACCCCCCCTGGCGCAAACACAATAAGACATTCTTCAAGAAAGGCGAATGGTTCTTCTGCTATCCGGCATACGAAATCATAGTCCATGGCGATGGTGAGTGAAGTGTCGTAAAGGCCGTATTTGTTATGCAGTTCCTTTTTTACAAACATGCTTTGATGTGCCAGACTACGCATGCCTCTGTAAAGTTTCTTTTTGTTAAAAGGCTTGCCTATGGTCACCCACTTTCCGCCTCGCTGCAAAACGTACTTACTGTGGAGCCATGCTATTGCCGGCTCCTTAATGAATGCTTCTTCTACTATCGAAAGAGTGTTTTCATTAAAATAGTGATCTCCTGAATTCAGCATATTGACGACCTCGCCGCTAGCTCTTTTTATTCCCTTATTGAATGCGTCTGAGATACCCGAATCTCTTTCACTGATCCATTTACGGTAGGAGGGTTGCGGTGTATTGCTTAAAAACTTTCTGATATTATCGTTCGTCGATCCGTCAATTATCCAATGCTCAAAGGGAAGAGTTAGTTGCCTGTCTACTGAGGCGCATGTTGTAGCCAACTCTTCCGGATTATTAAAGCAAATGGTTATAACTGATATATTTACTTTCATACATCTGAGTTGAGGAAACGAACGACCTTCTTAGATATCTGCGACCAGTTAAAATGCGCGAAAAATACTTCTGGTGTCGTGTTGTTTTTCGATTGAAGGGCAATGCCTACTTGGTGTGCAAAGGAAGCTGTGTCAAGATCTTTAGCCGTTAATAATTTTGCACCAGTTATTTCAGTAGGCACCCCCACGGCCCCACTTTCAAAACTTACACAGGACAAGCTATATGCAAGCGCTTCTACAAGTTTAGTCTTGATTCCACCGCCTTCAGTGATAGGATTTAGGAAAAGATCCGATCCGTTGAGATAAAGGGCAAGGTCATCTACGAAGCCTGCGATAATGATATTTGCCGGTGCTCTTGTTGTTAAATCAGCAGGGATATCTTTTCCGCATATAACTATTTTAAACTTTAATCCCAACTGTAGCAGCGATCTGTTGATAACCCCCATAAGAAGATCGAGTGCGTCATCATTAGGCTTATAA
>JACMJX010000389.1 GCA_014380425.1 Chitinophagaceae bacterium
AATGTCAATCAACTTCTTTTGAAAATCATTGATCCAACTTATACATCGACCCCTAAAGCCCGCGTGCAGTGTGAGCCCCTAATCCCGAAACCTTGAAACCGGGAACTTTTTTAAAAGGATCTATGGCAGATCCTCCATTCTCTCTACCTATGGCTATATAGGCCGTTAAGCTTTATCATGAAATCTTTATGCCCGAGTCGGCATTTCAAATTCATTGGCGTGCATGACAGGCTGGAACGTAGTACCCCATTCTTACAGCTTTAGTAAGTTTATTTTTATGCACTACCGCGCGCATAAAATAAGCTGTCGTTTAAAAGAGGAATCGTATTCCAGGATCCTGAAATGATGATTACGGGGCTACCCTTAGCAGGTTGTAGGCGGCAAATATGCCCAGCCCACCTTTTATATTACTGTAAATATTCACTGGCTCTACCAGAAATTCCGGAGTATTACTTAAACCGTCCACATTGCTGATGCTGGTGTAATAATCAAAATACTCGCTGCTGCACGAAATAAAGTATCCGGATTGGCCTGTAATTAAATCGTCGGGTTCCAGCAAATACGGTATCGATCTTTCTACCACAATATCAAAGCGTTTACTGGTATCTTTACCTGCCTCCAAGCGATTACCGAATAACCGCTCCAGCTCCACCCGGCTACTTGTTAAGCCAGCGTATAACCGGTAGTATTTCGGGTTGTTGTTAGTATCTGTAAATGAGAAACGACTTGCATACCTGGTAACATATTGGGTATTGTCTTGCTGGTAATTCAACACAGTATATACGGCATTTTCTACGGGATAAGGAACCGTGGTAGAAGCTGTAACCTCACTATCGTTTACATTCCTTACGTTAAGAAAATAAGTGCTGCCTGGAGATAGCGGAAAATCGGTTTGTGCAATTTTAAAATACCCTCTTTGCGCGTCGCGCTCCAAAGCAACCGCAGCTCTTCCATCAGACAAGGTAACGGAAGCTCCCTCGAATTCATTTTCCGGATCGTACGTCCCATTGACCGATCTGATTGCATTGACCGAGTTGACCGGGCTTGAATACATCAGTATCACCCGGATAGTATCGTCGGTGGGGCTGATCTGCGCATCAACCACTATCTGCTTCGCGGGGGTGGCAAGTTCAGCGTCTTTCGTGCAACTTAATATAAACCACTGCGATAGCAAAAGGGTAAATAGAAAAGGGGTTTTCATGCTAAAATTTAAAGCTGTAAGTAATGGATGGAATAATGGGCGCGTACGCATACTTTTTCAATCTCGAATCCTCTTTATTGGAAGCATAATCGAAAGTGGATTCATAGCCATAGTAAAATGGATTGAAGCGATTATAAACATTATATATTCCAATCTCCCAGGTACGCGTACCCCGCTTCTTCTGTTTGATGAACTGAATGCCTATATCCAGCCTATGATACGCATCGGTAACATACTCACCTTTGCCTGAATATTCCGCCATCTCGATGTTTTGGGCGGTACCCTGCGAATAAGTATAATCGAGATTATAGAGAGGACCATTCGTAAGCGCTGTATAGCTGGATTTCATAACGGTAATAGGCGAACCGCTTAAATACGTCCATCCGAAAGAGCAGCGCGTTCGTTTGTTGATATCATATATACCCAGGGCAGTAAAATTATGCCGCCTGTCATGTACCGGACGATAAGGCCTTCCATTATTGATCTTTTCGAACTGAAAGATCGTGCGAGACCATGTATACCCTATCCAACCCGTAAGGCGTCCCTTTTTCTTCTCTCCCAGCAACTCTATCCCATAACTTTTACCCTTTCCTGTAGTAATATTATCTTCCCAGGTTATATTTTCCGGAACATTAGCATCCTCGTCTATCCCAGCCACTATAAATGAAGCCCCCTCCCGGTAAGTAACCAGGTTGCTCATGCGTTTGTAATATCCTTCAAGCGTCAACGCATATTTCTGATCGCGCAGATCCTTGGCCAGCGCCAGCGCCCACTGCCCTGAGCGCTGCGGGGGTGTGCGCTTTGTCGCAGGTATCCACAAGTCAGTAGGGAAACCGATATTAGTATTGCTTACCAGGTTAAGGTACTGGTTCATTTTAGAATAGGAAGCCTTTACAGATAGCGTACCGGTGAGTAATACACGTGTACTAAGGCGAGGTTCTATATTATAGTAAGTAGTGCCTTGTGTGCTGAAGCTCGATCCTCTTATTCCTGCATTTACAAATATGCGTTCCGATGCTGTCCAGTTATCTTCTACATACACATTGTTTTCCCAGGAATCGACCGATTCGCCTTCAGACATGTTCTGGTAATCCCTCGTTCCTGTCTTCTTTAAAGCGCTTGGCGTAAAGCGGTGCAAAACACTCCGCACACCGAGCCTTAAAGTATGCTGGTACACAGGGCTCCAGTCGATGTCATGCTTGATTCCAAAATCTCTGATGCTGGAAATGTACATTGAAGTGGACTGCTCCCCGTTGTAAACATCTTTGTTTGCCGACTTGAATTTGTAGTTGCTGTAAATAAAAGAAGTATTGCTAAACACCTTGTTATTAAATACGTGATTCCACCGGGCGGTAACCGTCTGGTTGCCCCATCCAAAACTACTTTTGGATAGATAGCCTGTCTGTTTATCATCGCTGTATAAGTTATCCTTTCCCAGGTAGGCACTAAGGTATAGATGATTTTTTTTATTAAGAGTAGTATTGATCTTCGCATTAAGATCATAGAAGTAATAACCAGCATTAATACCCTTAGGCAGAAAAGGCTTCGCCAAAAGATCGCCGTAGGTCCTTCTGCCAGAAAGCAGGAAGGATGACTTTCCTTTCTGAATGGGACCCTCCAGTGTAAAGCGGGAAGATATTAGACCAATACCGAACTCACCGGCCAATTTCTCCTTGTTACCATCTTTCATATTCATCACCAATACCGATGAAAGCCGTTCCCCATACCTTGCAGGAAAGCCCCCTTTAATCAATTCCGCACTCTTGATGGCGTCACCATTAAAGATAGAGAACAGACCAAAAACATGACTGGCATTATAAACAGGGGCATCGTCTAGAATAACGAGATTCTGATCGGCAGTTCCGCCGCGAACGTAATAGCCACTCGTGCCTTCCACGCCTCTTTGCTCCCCGGGGTTCATTTGACTAACTTGGAAAACATCCTTTTCACCGGCCAGGGCGGGCAATCGCTTTACCTGCGACATAAGGATATCTACGGTGCTTATTCTTGTGTCCTGACTTACCGGAACTTCTCTATGGGAGGAAACGATAATCTCCTCCATCTCGCTGGAAGGTACTATAAACACATCCCTGTTCATGGACCGGTCCATCAATACTGTATCTGAAATTCTATCGAAACCAGCACAGGTAAATTGTATCACATATTCTCCCGCCGGTATTGTCAGGCTATAGAAACCATAATTATTACTGACCACGCCTGTTTTAATGGAAGGAATATATACAGTAGCGCCAGGTATCCATTCGAGTGATCCTTTTTCGCGTATAAACCCGGAAAGCGTGACAGCTTTATTGCCAGCCTTTATCTGCCTGGGCTTTTTCTCTGCCGTTTTCAGCACTATGGTAGTACCCACTTCAAAAAAGGCTATACCCAGCGGCTCGAAGAGCCGGACAAACACTTCCCGTGCCGTTTTGCCAGACAGCTTCAAGGTTACCGGCTGTTCAAAAACGGCGTCGTCATCCGCATAACTGAACTCGATCCGGTAGCGCCTTTGGAGATCCTTCAGTACCTCTTTTACAGGCGTTCTGCTGTAGTTGACGATAATGATACTATCGAGCTGATACCGCTGAGCAGTGGCAGACGTTATAATACACAACACTCCTATTAGTACGATGATCCATTTTTTCATTGCTCTGCATTTTCGTTAACCGAATGGTGCGATCTTACCAGGTAAGTAGTTCCTTTTTTAACAATGTTAACATTCAGCATTACCTGTAATACATCGATCGCATTTTGTATAGTATCTCCCTGCAGGGAGGCAGTAATTGTTCTTTTAGCCAGTACGCTATCTTGTAGCTTGAATTCTACGTTGTAGGCCTTACCGAGAATGGAGAGCACTTGTTCCAAAGGCTGACTGCTGAATCTCAACATCCGGTTTTTCCAGAACAGGAAATTGGTATCTCTGTAAGATGTTTTGCCATGCCCACCATCACGCTCCATATAGGCCATTTCGCCAGGCTGCAATAGTAAGCTCCATTTGCTGCGTACATCTGCAAAAGATACTTTTCCTTCCATAAGCCCAACTTCTATCCGTTCTCCTTCAACTGCGCGGAGATTGAATGAAGTACCCAGTACGCGGGTAATACTGCTGCCCGCTTCCACGATAAAGGGCCTGTTTTGATTTTTAGTTACTTCAAAATAGGCCTCGCCCTCCAGCAGAATCCTTCGTTGTTCCTTATCATTCATATGCCGGGCATATTCCAGACGGCTCTCCTCATTTAACCATATCGTAGATTTGTCAGGAAGTGTCACCTGCCTGCGTTCTCCCCTGGCCGTGGTAACCTTGACCGCTTGGTTGCTATAGATATAATAAGCCACTATTGCAGAAGAAACTATTGCTATTATTACGGCGGCATACTTCATATATCGGTATAAAGGAAGCCGGCTTATTACTGCCTGGCCTGCCGATGGCCTGATATTCAAACGGTTCTTTACCTGCTGCCATGCACTTTTGGCGTCTGGCTTAAAATCATCACCCAAACCCATTACATAGTGCCAGCTATGCCGAATTTGCTCATATTCGGCCTTCAATAATACATTACCCTGCATCATTTCATGCAGCTCCTGCTGCTCTTCTCCCGTAATGTTACCTGAAACTGATTTAACGGCCAGGTCCAGAAAATGTGCTTCGTTTTCCATATATGTTTTTGTTGCTCCTACTTATAAACAAGTAGAAGCACCGCATTACTAAGACAGTTCCCGAAACTGCCTACCCTACTTGTCTATGAATAAATTTTTAGAAATAACAGCAGTACCAGCACCTGTCGCAGGTGGCGCAGCGCCTTCATTATGTGGTTTTCTACAGCCTTGACGGAGATCTCGAGTTCAGCGGCAATTTCCTTGTAACGCATCTCCTCATAACGGCTTAAAATGAAAGCAATGCGGCAGGTAGGGGGCAGGGTATTCACGGCCTGTTCCACCCGCTTCTTCGCATCCTTGAAGTTTAGGTGATCGTGCGTAGTATCAGTTTGCCGGTGCGACAGGTTGCTGTATTCGCTTTCCCGCACCTGAAGCGTCTTATTTTTTTTGAGTTGATTTAAGGAACGATGGATCACCATCTGAAACAGGTAAGCCTTTAAGGATGTAGTAATCTCCAGCTCCGCTCTCTTTTCCCATAATTTGCAAAAAACCTCCTGCACCGCATCTTCCGCGGCGCCTTTATCTTTAAGCAGGCGATAGGCCGTTTGGGTTAGAGACACATAATGCGTCATAAAAAGCTCCTCATACTCGGAAATGCTAAAAGAGGAATAATCGGCTGCCATAGCGTAAAATAAAGGCATATTCCGGTTGCGCGGCCAGTAAGGGGTTTAAAATTGTTAACAATCCTTGGAAAAGGCAGCCCCCGGGAGCTATTCCAGCTTGATTTATTTTTCCATTTTAAAAACACGCTCGTTCGTCTCTCGTTCGTCTCTCGTACGTCTTTCTTTCAGTCGTATTCGAACGAGAGACGAACGAGAGACGAACGAGAGACGAACGAGAGACGAACGAGAACCATCCAGGGGGTGCATC
>JACMJX010000390.1 GCA_014380425.1 Chitinophagaceae bacterium
AATAGGAGCATTATTGTCGACCAGGAATTTTACGTTGTCGTAAAAAACGTCACTGCCTTCTCCCTTCGCATGAAACATAGTGTAGTCGTTCAGGAACAATTGCACGGTAGGTGCATTCTTTTTTGCGGCTGCGAACCAATCTATCATAACACGCTTGCCTCCCAGGGAATCGATGATGCCGTGGTGGGCGAAGGGTTCGTTCACTACGTCCCACTCTGCAAAGCGATCCTTCAGCACCGTCGTTTGTTGGGTGATCAATTCCAGGATGGTCTGCCGCAGCGCGGCGGTGTCGTTCTTAAACTTTTCAAGATGTGGGGAATGCTGCCAGGAGGGCCAGACCATCACATGCCCGCGCGCGTTGATATCGTTTTTCCGGAGCCAGTCAAGTGCCTGAATGATCTTGTAATGATCCGAACGTGCCCAGTACTTGGATTTTATTTCATTCTCGAACACTATCTTATTAAAATACCGGAGCAGGGTATCTCTGTATGTTTTATGGGCGGGCGTTACTGAATCCAGCAATAGCTTGGAGTCGGTGGCGGTACCCCAGGAAAAAGCGCTCTTTTTCATATTCACCGCTACAGTGGCCCCCTTGACAGGTTCCCCTTTTTTGTTCACTACTTTCACTGTCAGCAAGCCCTTGCGGTACTTTGCTATCCGTTCTGCAGCCGCCTTTCGCCACATAGCATCAGGTTCGCCTCCATCGTACTTTACGATGCTTCGCGGCAACTGGTCGAGTTGTACGTTCGGCCCATAATTCAGGAATTTTACAGGGCCTATTTCAAGCCTTTGGGGAGATTTGTCGAACTCGATCATCAGCCGGGCATCTTCAGGCGCTACATCTTTTTTAATGATGAACGGAATGCTGATCTCCGTCCAATTGGCTCCTATGGAAAGCCCACGTTCGAGGTGCGAAGGCCATGTGAATTTTCCGTTCACCAGTTGATCGACTCGCAGTTCTATAAAGGCTTCGCCCGTTTCTTTTTTACTTTCAAGGGTACGTACTTTAAAAGAGACCCAGAGCACATCGTTTTTCTTGAACGCTTTTGGTATTCCGGCCTTCAGGCCGTATTCCCCGGGCTTTAAACCGATGGTGTTGATACGCAGTGCTTTCGGGAAAGATTCACCGGTAACCTCGCTTGTTTGAACAAGCGTTGCAGGTATTTCGGGGCCGTATGGCTTTAGTGTGGTAAGTGCTTCCGGCAATACATCCACACCTTCTGGTACTTGTGATTGTGCGGTTTGGGCTGTTGATAGAAGTACTGTGAGTGACAGCAGGTATATGAGTGTTCGTGTCACTAAGTAATAGGTTTTTATAAACAAGTTTCTTGAATTCAATGCACCGAAGAATAATATTGAAAGATAGAATTGTTTCATAAATTTCAAGACGGGTGTTTAAACAATAATGAGGTAATTGTTTTTTTACAGAAAAGTCAATTACAATTTCGTTTGCGTCTTCAAATCAGGAAATCATGTGTGCTTTAGAACTTACTTTAGTAGGTATGAATAGCTGCCTGGTTGGAGGCAATCGCGATGCGTATTTTAAAACAGCCTTTGCCAATGGGAGTACCTTGTTCAACGTAGTTTCCGTGCTTACAACTTTTGAGGTAATAAAGAGTATTCTTTAAAATAATCCCGTTTCTACCATATTACCCCTACTATTCAATTAATAACAAGGTAATTTCACCCCTTTTAATAGGTTAATTTATACGAACGACACATTTTCTTATACAAACTGCATTAAAGACCCCATTTTATCCTTTAGTATCTCTAAAATAACTGTATAGATAAGCGTTTCCTAATGTGATATTTTGATTCTACTTTCGAGTTAGATACCTGCTGAACCAAACGATTGCCCGGTGAGCCGCTAAGGGCCGCTATAATTTTTGCGTCAAGAATTTGCTATATGAAGTTGATACTTTCTTTTCTTTTGTTATCCTTTTGCAGCCTGGCTCAGTGTCAGTTGCTAACATGGTCTCCCGAATTTATTACGGAATCTTCCACAACAGTAGAACTTACCTGTGATGCTAGCTTAGGCAGCAGGGGGCTTCTTAATCATACGTCTTCAGATGTTTATGTGCACCTGGGGGTGGTTACCAATTACAGTAGCGGCCCATCCGACTGGCGGTATCTGCCGGCAGCTTCTGTTTGGGCCACTACCAATGCGGCTGTAAAATGCTCTTATATAAGCGGAAGCAAATGGAAGTATACCATCACCGGTGGTTTGAGAAGTTTCTTCGGCTTAACCGACCCTACCGAAAGAATCCTGCGCATAGCGCTCCTTTTCCGCAGTGGCGACGGTTCTAAAAAGCTGGCAAACGCAGATGGGGGCGATCTTTATGTACCCGTTTACAGCGACGGTATCCAGGTATCCATCACCGAACCGTTCTCGCGACCGGATTACGCGGGTACCCCTGAAACTATCACCAAGCAGGTGGGGGATAATATCGCCATTACCGCCAGGGCAAGTGAATCATCTACCATATCGCTTTACTTCAACGGGGCTATCATAAATACCTCCGGCAATATAACAACTCTAACATCGAATGCTACTATTACAAGTGCAGGCGTGCAAACCATTATCGCCGAAGCTGCCGTGGCCGGCTTGTTCCGCCGCGATACCATTTCTTTTTCCGTTAATGACGCCGTTACCGTGGCTCCGCTGCCAGCGGGCCTGAAAGACGGGATTAATTATGATTCCGATCCTACAAAAGCAACGCTCGTGTTATTTGCACCCGGGAAAACCAGGGTAGGGGTGCTGGGCGACTTCAATAACTGGAGCGATAACCCGGCTTATCAGATGAACCGAACGCCGGATGGTAGAAGATTCTGGATCACTCTTACAGGGCTTACGGCAGGCACAGAATACGGCTTTCAATACCTGATCGATGGGGGTCTTAAAGTGGCTGATGCTTATGCAGAGAAAGTGCTGGACCCTTGGAACGACCGGTTTATTGCACCGACAACCTATCCTTCACTGAAACCCTATCCTGAAACCCGCACTACCGGTATCGTAAGCGTGCTGCAGACACAGCAACCTGCTACTATTTGGAACACTACCGGCTACACACGCCCGGATAAAAAGGGCCTGGTAATTTATGAACTGCTGCTGCGCGATTTTCTGGATGCACATAGCTGGCAGGCGCTAACCGATACGCTGACCTACTTAAAAAGACTGGGCATCAATGCCATCGAGCTAATGCCTGTTAACGAGTTTGAAGGCAATAATAGCTGGGGTTACAATCCCGATTTCTATTTTGCTCCTGATAAATACTACGGCACTGCCGCGTCTTTCAA
>JACMJX010000391.1 GCA_014380425.1 Chitinophagaceae bacterium
AATATAGTTAGAATAAAGCCTTTACCCAAATATCATTTTTCACTGATCTTCATTGTAATATCCATCAGAAATGACTTATTTAACCCCCTGAAGAAATGACCTATAAGAAAATTAATGTTGATGAAGGGGCAAGCTATAGTTCTCTCAGTTCTCAACTTATGACATAAAGCGCACTTTTACATTTTTCGCCCCATATGGATAACAAGCAACCATATGCATCATTACCAGTCATGTATTTTTTTATTCAAGAGGCTCAAAAGAAATTACTTTAGCGGGAGCAATAATTCCAATATGAAATATCTCTTCGCATTTCTTGCATCTTCACTCCTGGTTACCAATACTGTATGCTCCCAAACACCCGAAGACAGCATCAAAATGACCATCAATAATCTGTTTGCAGCAATGAAACAGGCAGATCCTCTGGCGATAAAAGCTACTTTTGCCGACAGCGCCATTCTGCAAACCATCCTCCGGAATAAAGAAGGCGGTTTGAGCATACGTACTGGAGATTTGAACAGTTTCGCGGAGCAGATCCGAACCCTAAAACAAGGCGATGCGGATGAAAGGATCCGGTTCGAAACCATAAAGATCGACGGACCCCTGGCTATTGTATGGACGCCTTACAGTTTTTACTACAAGGCACAATTCAGCCACTGCGGCGTAAATTCCTTTCAACTGGTGCGGATGCAGGGGGGCTGGAAGATTCAATACCTGATAGATACGAGAAGGAATCAAGACTGTTTATAGATCAGCTTGAATCGATTGCTGTTCGGGCTCTACCAAAGACTACCATATAATTTATAGTAATATTTTACAGTTGTTTCAATAAGAAGGAACAATAGTGCGTTACTGGCTTGCATCCTAATAATACCCAAACCCAATGCGGAACCCCTACCTCTCCCTGCTTAATACTTCTTGGAAATACGCCAGGAAGGAACGTAAAAAGTTTATCGTTATCTACGCGATGTTCCTCTGCGCCAATATTATCTTCTCGGTGAACCCGCTCTTGTTAGGCTGGTTCGTGAGCAAAGCGCAAAAGGATAATGCACATATTCTTACCTATGCGTTGCAATACGCCTTTGCTTACCTGCTGCTTAAACTCATAGAGTGGTGCTTTCATGGCCCTGCCCGTATCATGGAGCGGACGCTTGCATTCAATCTCAGCCGTAATTTCGTGAAAGAGAAATACCATCAGACCCTTCATCTTACCGTAAAGTGGCACCAGGATAACCACAGCGGGGCAACAATCAGCAGGATCCGGAAAGCATATGATGCACTTCGCGGATTCTTCGATGGTGGATTCACTTATGTTCACACCTTTACCAAATTCATCTTCTCTGTAACTGCCATTGTCATCTTCTCTCCGCTGTTCGGATCCATAGCTGTCTTTCTTGGCCTGCTTACCGTCGCTATCATAGCCCGGTTCGATAAGCCGTTTGTTAAAACCTTGCGGGAAGTAAATGAAAAAGAGAATAAGGTTACTTCTAATCTTTTTGACAGTCTTTCGAATATAAGAACGGTTATTACGCTCCGCCTCGAAAAGAGCATGGAGAAAGGGTTGCTGCACAGGCTGGTAATGGTGGCCCGCCCGTTCCGTAAGAATGCGGTGATTAACGAATGGAAGTGGTTTGTTGCTGAAATGATGATAACGCTTATCTATTGCATAATTGTGGTCGGCTTCGTGTACCAGCACTGGCAGCCAGGAAGTATATTCTATATTGCCGGCCTTGTAACCTTACTGGGCTACGTGAACCAGTTTACCAGTGTATTTCAGAATATTGCCAGCCAGTATACGGGCCTGGTGCAGTACAATACCAACCTGGAAGGTGCAGCGGATATCACGGAAGCTTATAATGAAAAACACCGTGCGGATGCACCTGCTCCAATGCCGCAACATTGGCATAAACTGGAAATTAGCAAGCTTAGCTTCTCGCACCGGTCTTCTTACAACGAACAATATGTGCCACAAAGCCTCCATAACCTAAAATTAAGCTTTGAAAAAGGAAGCAGGATTGCACTGATAGGAGAAAGTGGAAGTGGTAAAAGCACACTCATGTCTCTTTTAAGAGGCTTGTACGCGGCTGGCAGCGAGGCTGAAGTGCTGGTGGACGGCACCCGATATCCCCTGGACACGGTACACGATTCTGCTACGCTTTTTCCCCAGGAGCCGGAGATCTTTGAAAATACCATTGCGTATAATGTAACACTCGGGCTTCCCTGTAGCGAGGAAGAAATAAGACGTGTATGCGAGATCGCGCATTTCAACGAAGTGATCTGCCATATGCCGGAAGGTCTTATGACGGATATCCGTGAAAAAGGCGTTAACTTGTCTGGCGGGCAGAAACAACGCCTCGCGCTTGCGCGGGGAATACTGGCCGCTAAAAAGAGCGACCTGATTTTACTTGACGAACCCACCAGTAGCATTGATCCTGCCACTGAAAGCCGCATTTATGAGCGGCTGTTCCATGCATTCAAAGACAAAGTAGTTATATCTTCCATCCACCGTTTGCACCTGCTCGATAACTTTGACTATATCTATATTCTCGAAAAAGGAAAAATAGTAGATGAAGGCAGTTTCGGGCATCTTCTTGCCTGCAGCGATGTATTTAAAGGCATGTGGGAGCACCAGCAGGGGCAGGTTTTTCAAAGAGTTGCCAGCTAGCCTTCGTACTACGGCCGGAAGATATCCCAGGCGAACCGTAGCAGCGTGCCTGTTACTACTACCAGAAAAAACTTCCGTATAAAGCCATTACCTTTCGTCAAAGCCATCCGGGAACCCAGAAAGCCACCCAGGGCATTGCTCGCTGCCATGGGCAATGCTATCGTCCAGATAATCTTCCCTTTCAGCGTAAACAATACAATAGATCCGAAATTAGTAGAAAGGTTGACCATCTTTGCATATGCGGAAGCATGCAAAAAATCAAAACCAAGAATGGCAATAAAGCCAAGCACAAGAAAGCTTCCGGTACCCGGGCCTATAAAGCCATCATAAAACCCTATCACAACGCTGAGCAAAATGCCCAACATTAGTTGCCGCCGGGGAGTATGCAATTTCTGCTGGTGCTGCCCGAAATTCTTCTTCCTGTACGTGTAAACTGCAACGGCCGAGAGTACTATCAGCAAAACGGGTTTCATGAATCGATTACTCACCATCGTAAGTAAGGTAGATCCCAGAAAAGCAGCGCAGAAAGCTACTATTCCCATTACCAGTAACAGATAGACGTTTATTTTTACCCTTCGTACATACTGCGCTGCCGCGAGACTGGTGCCGCTAAAAGCTGGA
>JACMJX010000392.1 GCA_014380425.1 Chitinophagaceae bacterium
ATGGTGTGTACTTCTTTCGGCGTCAACTATCCTGACCTGGTAAATAAAACTGCGGAAGTAGGGGAGAATGCCCAAACTCTTGGTGCCACTTATGTGCGGGTAGCCTGGATACCTCACGGTGATAAAGGATTTACCCTGGAAGATGCCATCAAAACAGTTGCCGACTTTAATAAAGCCGGAGAACTTCTAAAAGAAAAATATGGACTTGTATTCTGCTATCATAACCACGGATACGAGTTTGCAAAGCATGAAAACGGGACGTTCTTTGACTACATAGTAAATAATACTGATCCCAAATATGTAAGCTTCGAGCTCGATATACTATGGGCTTTTCATCCAGGTGCAGATCCTGCGGCGCTTATTAAAAAATACCCCAAGCGTTTCAAGCTGATGCACGTAAAAGATCTCAAGAAGGGAATTAAAGGAGATTTAACCGGGAAGACAGCGATTGAAAACGATGTCGCCCTGGGAACTGGCCAGTTGAATCTTCCTCAGATACTGGAAGCAGCCCGTTCCTCGTCTATCGAATATTATTATATAGAAGATGAGAGTAATAGTGTTCAGGCCCAGCTTCCGGTAAGTCTTGCTTTTTTGCAGAGGTGGTTGAAAATTAAATAAGAGTCCCTGGCAACTAAAGTGCTATTTGTTCACGAAAAAGGGGATGTTAGCCGTTGCCACTTTATTCTTTCCATCTTTGACATATACAAACAGTCGGTAAGGGCCTTCCTTTGCAGGGCTCTGAAAAGCTATTTGGCCGTTGCTGATTTCCCTGTACGAAAGATACTCCGCTTTTGGTTTATCTTCATAATCTCCACCTTCCCCTACTTTTATTGCCTCGGGAAGCAATTCCCAGGAATAAGTCAGGTGGTCATTGTTGGGATCCATAGCCAGAACCTGGGCAGTATAGGTTTCACCAGTTTTCAAACGAATACTAAGGTTTGCTTGCCTGCCATCCACCTTAAAAGAATATACATGCGGTGCCCTGTTTTCAGGGTAAATCCCTTTCCACAGGTATTGGAGAACATCTACCACTTCAGATTCTTCGCCTTTATCTGTAAATAAACCATACCATGTTGGAGTACGCTCCTGCTTTTGACCCCAAAGAAATACGTAAGAGCCGAGACATTTTTCTTTATCCTTTTCTATGGGGGAAGAATACCTGCTCTTATAAACCGCTGCTTTTTCGCTGCTTGTTTCTTCTACAGGAGCATTCCAGCTGGTAAACGGGCTCTCCCAATGACCTGTAGGCCCCCATTCGGTTACTACATAAGGGTCGGTCCACCCAAGTGCGGCAAGGTTGCCAGGCAATTCTGCTAGTGCTCCATAGGTATTGACAGACAGGAAATCGATATTGGTCGCTTTTGCCTTTATATAATCAATCTCGCTTTTGTTTACTCCGGCTAATACTGTTGTAGCAGGATGATTGGTATCCAACACATGGATCATACCAGCAATCTCATTTACAGCATCCCAGACTTTTGGGTTTTTGTAGAGAAGATTCAGTTCATTTCCAATACCCCAGGCCAGCAAAGCTGGATGATCTTTATATTTAAGAACATCAGCCTTAATTCTTTCGAACTGTTTCTTTACTTCATCAGCGTCGTCGTAGTTGAAGCCATGGCGCTCGGGAATCACGGGTAAGCCCATCAGAACGGTAAGCCCGTATTTTTCAGCTGAGTCCAGTACTTGTTGTGCGTTTCCGGTACCCCAAGTTCTGATAGAATTTCCTCCATAGGAAGCCAGACGATCAAAGTAGTTACTTCCTCCAGCCCCTTTGATGAAATAAGGCTGTCCGCGGCGCAGCATCTGATATCCTGATACTGTTTTAGTAATTTTTACTTTGACTGGTTTGGTTGAATTTCCATCCTCATCAGGTTCTCTAATACCTGGAACTTTTGTGCAGAACATGCAACTAACCAATACCATACTCAATAAACTATATCTTAGTTTCATACAGCGTTTTTCCAGTGCATAAAGTTAATGAATAAAATTACTATTAAGTAAAGGACATCAGGCAACCGCTTCTCCGGCGACGTATAACTGCTGGTTTTAAAATGGAACTGTGATCCAACAAAGCAGGATAATCCATGTTTTCAATAACATAATGTATCAATATCCAGCGGAAATGCTCGAAATTTAATTTTTAAAATACAGCTAACTAATAAATTTAAAGAAGTAATGCCATTGAAGAAATTTGAAGATGTGAAAGCCAGCCAGTTGACACTAACTGTTTTTTTGCTTCCCCTAACAATAGTATGCTTTCTCTGTATTAACACAGTGGCAACGCAGGCACAATCATTTGCAAAATGGACCGACAAGGAGCTTACACTTAATAACAATGTAGTAAAACGTTCTATTAAATTACCCGTAAATACAGGCAATTTCATAACTACGGAATATAAACCGGTAGAAGGTGAGTTCAAGTATTTTCTTACAACGAACGATGATTTCAGGTTCGAAATAAATGGCACTGTTTATTCCGGAAAAGGAAAATGGTCACTAAAAAACATCGTCAAACACTCAGACTCAAAGTCGGGCGATGGTGCTTCCGTAATTTTAACAAGTGAAGACAAGAGAATAGAAATACAAATTCAATTCCTGCTTTACCCGGGTCTGCCCGTAATTCGCAAGAACCTAACTATAAAGAATCTTTCCGCAGAGTTAATGAAACTGGAGTCCGTCGACATAGAAAAGTTCAATCTTACCTCCTACTGGGCTTCCACCTTTAGCTGGGTTTGCAGCGATTATGGCCGTAGGCGTTCCATAGGCCCCTACGACGGAAACATGCAGGACGCACTGCTTACGGTTCATAACAGCGACTGGAAGCAGGGAATAGTGATAGGGAATGAAGCTTCCGGCGTCATTAAACACACTTCCGTTTTCTGGAATGAGCTGGCTATTTGTGCAGGGCTTACCCATAAAGACGCGCGCTTTCCATTTCGCAAATACATTAAGCCGGGGGAAAGTTTTACCACTCCCCAAGTGTTTACCATGGTATACAATAATCATAAAGACCCGGACGAAATGCTCAATACCGCTGTTCCGGACTTTGTGCGCAAACACATGGGGATCCGTCTTTCAGAACTACAGCAAAAGCCTACTTATGTTTATAATACATGGGTACCATTCAGCAATAAGATCGACGAAAAACTGATTATGGAACTGGCAAAAGCTGCCGCCGATGCGGGAATGAAAGAGTTCGTGATCGACGACGGCTGGCAGGATAACTGGGGCGACTGGGGCATCGACAAAAAGAAGTTTCCGAACGGTTTGAAGCCTGTTTTCGAATACATCAAGTCTTTGGGAATGAAACCAGGGTTATGGGTGAGCGTTGGCAGCGCCGCTTCTGTAAGCAAGGTTTATAATGAACATCCTGAATGGTTTGTGAAAGACAAGAAAGGAAGCTTTGGCAATCTTCATTTAGAAGACAATACTGCCGACATACGGTCTGCCTGTTTTAGTACGGGATGGAAAGATTACATCAAGAAAATTCTAATGACTTTATCCGTGGAATACGGGCTTGAGTATTTGAAACTGGACTTTGCTCTGGTTACCAGTCCATACCGGTTCCATAACGAAGCCTCCGGGTGTTATGCTACAAATCATACCGGGCACCGGGATCACCATGAGTCTTTATACACCAATTACGAGCAACTCTGGAAATTGTTCGACGAACTGCATGCTGCAGAACCTGATCTTTTTATCGATTGCACTTTTGAAGCCATGGGAGGTTTGCAGTTGATTGACTACGCCATGCTTCAGCATGCGGAAGGCAATTGGCTATCGAACTTCGGAGGGCCGGACGAGAAAGTTGATTTACGGGTGAGGAATATGGCCTGGTGGCGGTCGCCCGCAATGCCGGCAACAGCTCTTGTAATAGGCAATCCCGAGATGCAGGATAAAAACTGGGAGCTGCATGTGAAGTCGTTAGCCGGAGCCTTACCTATAATGTTAGGTGATCCGAGGAAATTAGTGGGAACGCAACTAGTAAAGTACAGGTATTATTCCGACTGGCTTCAGAACATGTCGGCAAAGCACGATATTATGAGTTACCGCCAGGATTTAAAGGGCTTTGGTGAACCAAAGGAAGGGATGTGGGATGGATTTCAGCGGATTAACACCGATACCAGAAGCGGGGGCATCATAGGTGTATTCAGGCACGGTGGTTCCGAGTTGGAGCGGATGGTGACCGTTCAATATCTTGATCCTCTAAAATCTTATATTGTGAAAGAGTGTGAAACGGGGAAGATAGTGGTACAAGGCACCGGCCAGCAATTAGCCCAGGCCGGATTTAAGGTAGCTTTAAGCAAAGAGTATGATGGTTTGCTTTTTGATGTAGCGGAGCAATAGACTCCAGGGAAGTGATTGCAGGTATTCTGATAAAACAATTTATTAACGCAGAGGTTGCAGAAGATACATTAATTTTAAAAATACTTCGAGCTGTGTAATCAAAAATAATAGATGCGGACTGTAAAAACTCTGGGTAAAGCATATATCCAGTTTCTAAGTTAAAAACGATAAATTTTTGAACAATGAGTAAGATTACAGTTAAAGACGGTACCGAAATATATTACAAAGATTGGGGAACAGGCCAGCCACTTGTATTTCATCATGGATGGCCGTTATCAGGAGATGATTGGGATGCGCAAATGATGTTTTTTCTGAATGAAGGATTCAGGGTGATTGCACACGACCGGCGAGGCCATGGAAGATCTACTCAAACGGCCGTTGGTAATGACATGGATACTTATGCAGCCGATGTTGCTGAACTTGCGAAAGCGCTGGATTTAAAAAATGCCATACATATTGGCCATTCCACTGGTGGAGGTGAAGTTATCCGGTATGTTGCAAAACATGCACAGGGCAGGGTTGCAAAAGCTGTATTGATAAGTGCGGTTACACCGTTGATGGCACAGTCAGAAAGTAACCCGGAAGGCGCTCCTTTAGCTGTTTTTGATGGATTACGCGCCAGTACAGCCACTCAGCGTGCGCAGTTTTTCCAAGACTTCACCATTCCGTTTTACGGGTACAATCGGGAAGGCGCAAAAATATCACAAGGTGTGCAGGATAATTGGTGGCGGCAAGGAATGATGGGTGGAATAAAAGCTCATTACGACTGTATCAAGGCCTTTTCCGAAACAGATTTTACGGACGATCTTAAAAGCGTAGATATACCTGTGCTTGTTATGCATGGCGAAGACGACCAGATCGTTCCCTTTCAACTTACCGGCGCAAGGGCGGTAAAACTTTTAACTAACGGCAAACTGATATCATACCCTGGTTTCCCTCATGGGATGCCGACGACAGAAGCCGACACTATAAATGCGGATCTTTTAGCTTTTATAAAAGATTAATAAGAACATAGTTACCGATAACAGGTTTAAATGCCAGATCAGAAATAAACAAAAAAGGCTTTAATGTTTTTCAGCCAATCAGGCCATGATCGTTCCCAAATATGGCTCCTGTCGGCCGCTTATAAGAAAGACAGGCCCGTTCGTTAACTTCCGCTTTAAGAAGGGTGGAACATGCATTAGATTTATGGATTGAATGAAAGCTTGTAAAGAGTAGGCCAGATTTCAGCCTATAAAATAACCCGTGCTTCCATGAATTACATAATTCCAAAAAGACTGCTGCTTATTGTGGCCCTCTCACCCCTTGTTATGCCAAATATGCAGGCGCAGAACATGGAGACGGCTGCTAAAAGTTAGCCTGTAAAACTTTATGGAAGTATTGATGTCAAAACCGTATTCTATAATGTTTCCGGAATCGAAAAGAGGCGCGCGCCCTTCGCTTACTTTATCAGTGGCGCCCCTCCAGTGGCATCATAATAGAGCGCAGCAAGGGCCAGTAATTACCTGGGATGCACCTTTACAGACGGGCACAAACGGATTTCCATTTACATAAGGAGTGCCGATCAGGAGAATTACGAAAAGCTGGCTACCGTCGGCAATAACGTTACATCATTTACCGATACCAAGGCACAGAAGGGCACTCAGTACTTTTATCAATTAAGCACTAGTGCTGGCAATAGGGAAAGCAGGCGCAGCATTGAAAAAGGGGGACGTTGGTAAATTTTCAAGACGTAAGTTTGCCATAATACAGGAAGCTATGGGAATATGGTAACACTTATTAGATATATACTTTTTACATTACTGCTCTTGATCGGCATATGTAAGGGTAATGCCCAGACTTATCCTTTTGTGAATTATAATATCGAAAACGGACTTCCACAATCTATGGTATACGGGGTGTATCAGGATAAGAAAGGGTATTTATGGGCGGGCACCCAGGGAGGAGCATGCCGGTTCGATGGCAGACAGTTTCAGGTATGGGATGCCCAATCGGGCCTGCCTGATAATCATGTGCCATCCATCACCCAGGACGATAAAGGAGACATGTGGTTCGGACACCGCTCCGGAGCTATCTCTGTACTTCGTCAAAATACCGTTCATCCGATTACCAACAGGAGTTTCAAAAATGATAAAATCGTTAATCACCTCTTTAATTTTATGGGGGCTATATGGGTGGCAACGGGTGGCAATGGATTATACCGGATATCATTTACCGGATCAGATACAACGATAGAACACTTTGGTCTTGCCGGTACTAACGCGGATACTATCAGTCAGGTTCTTATCGGAAAGGACAAAATTTTCTACCTGGCCACTTCACAGGGAATCCGTCTCTTTGATCCTGTCAGAAAAACCTATCGTTTTTTTACAATAGGTAACACGCCCTTCTCCAAAAGGGTAACATCGCTTTACCTGTCTCCCGATAACAGATTATGGTGCGGTACCAATGAAGGGCTGATCGTATTCAATAATGCCATATCGGCCAATAGCAGCAGAACATATACGGAGAAAGACGGAATGAGTACTGGCGTGGTTACCGGAGTAACAGGCGACCGCAACGGTAGTATATGGATAGCTACCAGTAAAGGTCTCAATAAGCTCAAAAATGGCCGTATCGAGATCTACAGGCAAAGTAATGGACTGCTTGATGATGAAATAGAAGATGTGCTGGAAGACCGCGATGGTGTTGTCTGGATCAGCCAGCGTAGCGGACTTTCGGCAGCCGCCAGCAATTACTTTATATTGTATAACAAAGAGCATGGGTTAGTACACAATGAAGTGTATTCTATTCTTGAATATGACATGAATACCTATTGGGTAGGCACTTCCAAAGGTATTTCCATATTTTCCTTCAACGCAACTGAAGGCAGGCAGTTTCGGAACCTGACTACAAAAGAAGGACTACCGGATAACTTCGTATCAAAACTTTTCAGGGATAGTCGTGGCAATATATGGATGGCTACAAACAAGGGAGCTGCCTGCTACCAATATACTTCCCGAAAATTCATGTATCTCGATCAGTCTAAAGGACTGCAAGGTAAGTTGACAGTAAATATCAATGAAGATAGCCGCGGTCGTATCTGGATAGCAAGCCTGGATGGCGGTTTGGCCGTTTATGATTATACCAGCGGGAAGATCAGAAACTATAACAGGAAAACCGGATTTGTTACAAGTGCAGTATGGGCCATCCATAAGGACAGCGATGATCGCCTTTGGTTTGGAAGTAATGATGCCGGGCTGCTTATTCTGAATAATGAAACAGATACACCCGAACCCATACCGGGGCAGAATGATCTATATGTAAAGAGCTTTGGGTCTTTAAGCAGCGATAGCCGCGGCAATATATGGATTGCAAGTATTGGGGGAGGACTTTATAAGTACGACCATACACGTTTTATTCAATATGGCATCAAACAAGGACTTCGATCGAATAACCCCTATTTTGTGTTATGTGACAGGCAAGACCGTATATGGCTCGGCACCAATACAGGAGTAGATATTTTCGATCCTGCCAGCAACCAGGTGATTAATTATGGGAAGAAGGATGGTTTTGTGGGGGTGGAAACCAATCAAAATGCAGTGCTACTGGATAGCAGGAACGATATCTGGATCGGCACTGTCAACGGGCTTGTAAGGTACCATGCCATTAAAAAGGAGCCTTTACCAGGGCCTCCTCCGGTTTACATTACAAAGCAGCGTTTACTGCTTAAAGATACCTTGCTGCCACAAAAAGCGACCCTTCCACACAATCAAAATCATATAACATTTGATTTTGCAGGCATTAGCCTGATATATGCCGACAAAATACGATATAGTTATTTTCTTAAGGGTTTTGATAAGAACTGGTCGCCTGCAGTGGTCGAATCGTTTGTAACATATACAAATCTTCCCCCTGGTTCCTATACGTTCATGGTGAAGACAGGACTTAGAAACGGGCTCTGGGGTACGGTGCCATCCACTTATACATTTACGATAAAAGCTCCGTTCTGGCAAACCTGGTGGTTCATCATATTGGGTATTACCCTCTGCGCAGGTATCATTGCCTTATTGATCTTAAGGAGAGATAGATTCATAAAATATAAAGAAGCCCGAAACACTGCCTATGAGAAATTGAAAGCAGATAACTACCAGTACCAGCTTACTGCACTCCGTGCACAGATGAATCCTCATTTTATATTCAACTCGCTTAATTCCATTCAATACTTTATTGCTTCCAACGAAAAGGAGGCAGCCATGCATTTCCTCAGTCGTTTTGCAAAACTGATAAGAAAGATACTTGACAATTCGGTAGATAACGGCATTTACCTGAGTGATGAAATCGAACTGCTGGAAAACTATATAGCATTGGAGCAACTACGGCTCGACAATTCATTTGATTTCAGCATCCGGGTAGCTCCGGAATTAGCACCCACTCATATTTCAATGCCGGCGATGTTTGTGCAGACCTACGTAGAAAATGCCATTCTGCATGGACTCCGGTCGGTTAATGAACGCCGGGGGCTGTTGACAATAGATTTCTCTGCAGAAGGCAGCAAGCTCATTTGCATGATAGAAGATAATGGAATAGGGAGAAAACGTTCGAAGGAACAGAACGATCTGTCGCACAAATCAATGGGCACTCAATTGTCGTTACAACGTTTGCATGCGTTAAAGAAAGCATCCGGATATTCAGGTATTCATGTCGATATATCTGATATGTATGATAACTATGGAGAAGCATGTGGAACCCGTGTGAAAATTGAACTTCCTTTGATTATTGACAAAGAAAACTGAAAGCTGTGAATATATTTATCGTAGACGACGAGCATAAGAGCCGGGAACTTATCAAGTTAGTTTTAAAATCTATTTTACCAGATAGTTGTATATGTGGTGAGGCTGGCAGTGTTCCGGAAGCTGTTAAAGGTATCCAGGAAGCAGAGCCCGATTTGCTGTTGCTGGATGTAGAACTTGAAACGGGTACCGGCTTCGATGTGCTTGCCCGCTTAAAAGATATTTCCTTTCCCGTCATTTTTATAACAGCCCATTCTCATTACGCCATTCAGGCAATCAAGTTTTCTGCGGTGGATTATTTATTAAAGCCTCTGGATCCGGGAGATCTTGCTGATGCATTGGATCGTGTTCGGGAAATGCAACAAGATGCTGGCTATAAAAAGAAGCTTGATAATCTGCTCCAGAATATAAATCCTGCATCCGCGGGGCAGCAAAAGATTGCACTTCCAACTTCCGACGGGCTCATATTTGCCCCGCTGAAAGACATTATTTACTGTAAAGCAGAAGGTGCCTATACCACTTTTTATATGGAGAATGAAAAAATACTCGTTAGCAGGAATTTGAAGGAATATGAACTGATGCTGGAAACGCAAGGTTTTTTCAGGGTGCACAATTCATATCTTGTTAACCTAAGCAAGATCAAGAGATATGTTAAAGGTGATGGAGGTTATCTCATACTGGCAAACGGTACTACCATAGATGTTTCAAAGCGGCGTAAGGAAAGCTTTCTGGCTGTGATAAGCCGGATGTAATTCTTAAGCTTCCAATTTCTTTACATTGACTTCTGTTCCAATATGCATTGAAATGAGTATCTTGTGATTGCGATTACCGGAAAGTTGTCATTTTAGTAAAGGCACATTCGCAGCATAATATCAATGTTCGATATTCTTTTCCGTCACCTACCAGAATCTTAAATTAGTCCCTCCTTAAATTGATTTCCGAGGATAATAGTAATTACTATTAAGCCAATTGGAAAGCTATGTATTACAATAAACAAGGCCTTTTTTAATAATGTTCATTAAACTTAAATCAAACACTATGCTAAAAAAGAACATGCTTTTGCTGATTGTATTTGGCGTTTTATCTTCCTTATTTTCCTATTCCCAGGTTTGTCAGGGAACATTGGGTGCTCCAATTGTAAATATCAACTTTGGTGTGGGTTTCAACAATCCAGGTCCTGATTTGCCAGCGACTGTACCCGGTGCGACTACTTCTTATTTTTTTCAGCCAAATGCCACTGGGGCGTCTCCTGCGAATGTTGTCCTTGATGGGCAGTATGCGTTACTTAATCGAATTCCAAATAATCCCGCTTGGCATAATGGTCCCACATCTTTAGATAATACAGCGGGTGCTAACGGTTATATGGCTTTTTTTAATGCTGCTGTTACTCCTGGAGAGTTCTACCGGCAAACTGTTACTGGCTTATGCCAGGGAACAACTTACCAGTTCGAAGCATTTATTGCTAATGCAGTCAACCCTATACAATTGCCTTCAGCCGTATTGCCTGATGTAACGTTTAACATCCTTAATGGAAGTACATCCGCCTTAATAGCAACCAGATCGACCGGGCCGATTCCCATGCAAGGCGTTTTAACCTGGGTACGCGAGTCCCTCCTTTTTACAGTACCATCTGGGGTGACGTCAGTCATACTTACTTTAACAAATAACAGTCCTGGCGGAAATCAGCAGCCCGGTAATGACCTGGCAATCGACGATATCAGCTTTAGACCCTGTGGGCCTATTACTACGGCTTCTTTTTCTTCTTCTGCCCCATTAGATATTCTCACCATCTGTGAAGGAAGCCGAGCAACTCTCTATGGGAATATCGGTGGCGGGTTAAATACACCTACCTATCAGTGGCAATTTTCTTCTGACAACGGAACTACCTGGCTTGATATCCCGGGAGCTACTACCCTTGTCTTCGATATGCCTCCGCTGCCAATAGGCAATCACCAGTTCCGTTTGCTATCTGCCGAATCAGGAAATATAAATACGGTTACCTGTCGATTTATTTCTAATTCGATCTTTTTAGACGTAATAGTTTGTCCCCCGGTTTGTGCGGATAGCTGCTTTTGGAAAGTAAATGGCAACAATATAACTGGTAGCAACAATATCTTTGGGACATTGACGAACAGCGATATTCGCGTCTTTTCAAACAGTACTCAGAGAGGAAGTATACTCGCTAATGGTTTTTTTGGCTGGGGAACTAACAACCCAACAACAAAAACTCATTTAAACGCATTAAGTCCAGACCCCCAAACGCCTTCAGGACTTCGATTTGAAAATCTTCCTTTCGGAGCAGGGTTCACACTGGTTATTGATGAAAATGGCTATGTATACAAAGTGCGGCCCAGATTTCTTCCTATTGAGTCAAGTTCCCAAATTGAACAATTAATTGCTAAAAATGAATCTCTTGAAAGGGAAATCAACGCACTAAAAGCTATGATCCAACCTCTTGCAAGCAATGGAACAAGCATTCGGGAGATTACCAATACATCATCTAATAAACTTCATCAAAACAAGCCGAACCCTTTTAATGGAAGCACCGTAATAGAATATAGCATTGCTGGCACTACTACTAATGCTTATTTAATCATCTATGATCTTACTGGTAAAGAAAAATTACGTTTTACAGCTAATTCCGGGAAAGGTAAAGTGACTATAAATGCAGACCAACTAGTCAACGGGATGTATTTGTATTCCCTGATCATAAACGGAACCGAAATTGAGACGAAGAAAATGATCCTCTCGAAATAATATATAACGAAATAACAAGCTAAAAAGCCACTTCCATGAAGTGGCTTTTTTATATGCTTGGTATATTATGATATGATACCTTTTAAAGAAACCTGAAATGATTACCTGCTCAAATTGATCGTTTGCTCCGCTATACCTACAGTCGGAATGTTTGCTTTTATATGTATTACCAGCTGATTAGCAGTAAGAGTTTTAATATCTACAGGAAATCCACTTGCAAACTCTAGCCCGATGATTTGATTGTTTACAATCTGGTAATTGCTGCTGTCTTTAGTAAGTACATCATAAAAGACTCTAATGCCGTCTTCGTCAAATCTTGCTTCATACCAGCCTTCAGAATACAACTTTCCATCAGACCGGAAGTCTAAAAAGTCTCCACGGGTAGCAACTGTTGTATTGTTGTAAATAGTATTATCTGGCTGGGTATATTTTGCTACGTAACTTCCACAGGGTCAATGGTGGCAACAGGAGCATTTACGGTGTCTGAGTTGGCCAGGATCCTATCTATAAACCACAGGAGCTCTTTAGCAGTAGTATCGATCAACCTGATGAATTCCTCGGCGTCTGGATTGAGTTGCGGACCGAATTTCTTTTTGAAAGTTCGATTAAGAACCAGAATATTCGAGACCGGCGTTTTCATATCGTGCGATACTATATGGGCAAAGTCTAAGTTCAAGTTGCGTTACTACCTGCTGCGATAGTGCCATCATGGTAGCAATCTGGTTTTCGTCCAAAGTTCTGACCTGATCGTCTAAAACGCATATAGACCCCAATACATAGCCTTCCGGAGTTATAAGTGGCGCTCCGGCATAAAATACTACGTTGGGTTCACCCTTCACGAGGGGGTTATCCGAGAACCGCTTATCTACCCTCAGATCCGGTACTATAAGAATACTTTGCCCATCCATGATGGTTGAATTACAGAACGAATACTCGCGGGGTGTTTCAGCTATTTTAAAACCGTAAGACGACTTAAACCATTGCCTGTTTTGGTCCAGCAGGGAGATGAGGGAAACAGGGGTGTTACAGATATGAGCAGCTATTCGAGTAATACAATCATACTCGTTTTCAGCCATTGTATCGATGATATTGTATGCATCAAGTGCTTTCAGCCGAAGCGCTTCGTTTTCGGGAACAGGATATTTATTCGGTACGGACATGGTTTAATATGTATGATTTCAGGTACATGCAGCTCGTGAAAAATTAAATCTATGCGATAACTGCAAATACCTTCTCTTATCAAAGTACGAAATAAACTTTCAAAATTGACTTAAAAGTGGAGAATTTATTTTTTGATAGAGAATATCCAGGATGTCAGTTATTCTATCCTGAGCCTGTCGTAGATCTCCCTTTTATTGTCGTTCTTGCACCCCGATCTATCTATTCAGGTTATCTATCTTTGCTTTAGAACTTAGATAGGTTAAAGTTCACATTATTTATCATCATAATAAATTTACAATCATGGCAAGCGTTAGCACTTACCTTAATTTTTCCCGTAATACCGAAGAGGCATTCAATTTTTACAAATCTGTTTTCGGAGGTGAATTCTTTGGAGAAGGAATATCACGAATGGGTTCCGTGCCTCAGGATCCCTCACATCCGCCTATGGCAGAAGAGGATAAAAACCTGGTTATGCATGTGGAGCTGCGTATTCTTAATAGCCATTCATTGATGGGAACGGATGCTCCCGAGTCGATGGGATTCAAGTTGAATTTTGGCAATAATCAGTATATCAATCTTCAGCCCGACACTAGGGAAGAAACAAAGCAATTGTTTAATGGATTATCAGCTGGGGGTAAGGTGGAAATGGAGCTGCAGGATATGTTTTGGGGTGATTATTTCGGAAGCTGCACCGATAAATTTGGTGTGCGGTGGATGTTCAATTGCGGGGAGAAGAAGGCTTAGTACCTGCTTAAACAATCTGAAGCAGCAAAGCCACCCAATAGTCAGAACTTCCATAAAATAGTAAAAGGACGTGGATGTCTGCAGCACCCGCTGAAAGACATCCACGTCCTTTTACTATTTTATGTGCATACCCGGTTGATGCGTTAGCTTTGTCAGATACTTTAAAATTTCCGGCGTAATCCAGTTTATGATAGATAATGACACAAAAAGGCTCACGAGGCTAACTGCAATTTTGACCCAGTTGCAATCGAAAAGAATAGTAACTGCTGCCCGGCTTGCTGAAAAGTTCGGGGTGAGTAATCGTACGATTTACAGGGACATAAAAACCCTGGAGCATGCTGGAGTACCTGTAATTACTGAAGAGGGGAGAGGTTATCGCATTATGGAGGGTTATAGAATACCACCCATCATGTTCACGGAAGATGAAGCAAACGCCTTGATGACGGCGGAACTTATTATACAGTCTAGCAAAGATACTTCTCTCATTACCAAATTTTCAGAAGCCATCGTAAAAGTAAGGGCTGTAATTCCGGATAGGATAAAGGGAAAAACAGAAAGACTGGAGCAGAAAATGGGTATCACAAATACATACATCGACCATTCGCCTAAGAGTAGCCATCTTTTGGAAATCCAGAAGGCGTTGGTGGAGTACCGGGTGGTTAGTGTCAACTACACCAATAAATCCGGACAATCAACGCAACGAAGTTTAGAGCCTTTCGCCATTTACAGTAATCAAAATACCGAATGGGTAATGGTAGCTTTTTGCAGGTTAAGGAAGGAGTTCCGTTCGTTTTCATTAACCAGCATCAGCCAGCTTACTACTACTACTGAAAATTTTGAGCCCCATAAAGTATCGTTTGAACAATACCTGCAAAACAAGTACGGAAACACTACAGCCAAAGTATCCCTTTAGCCGTAGTGAATGGAGTTAGGCGAGATCGTCGTAAAAGAATTGTTCTTTCACAATCTTTCCGTTACGAACCTCGAAAACACAGATCTGTTCTTTGTTCTTTCTATTTTTGCCTTTCATGGTAACGTCCATCCCCGTCATCATCGAGAAGAAGAAAGCAGATACGACGGGTTCACTCATATAACCTTCATGCAGCGATTCCACCTGCGAGAAAAAGAGGTCTTCTTTTTTCCTCAGGTCTTCTATACCAGTAACTACCAACGGCAGATTGCTGTTGTTTTCCGGCTCGATACTAACTGCATCCGGCAAATAAAGTTCATTCTGAATTTGCTTATACTGATGCATCTTGATGAGTTCATAATACCTGTTTGCAACTTCTTGTGTAGTCATTTTTTAACTGATTGATGAAGCACAAAACTAACAGGGGGAGTGGACAACAGTATGGCAAGGGTATAAATGTACTATCGATTTATTTTTTTTGGAAATGCCATACAATTGAACTGTGTATTCCCAATTGATCCACACTTCCCCAAATAGCATACGAATAAACGGGCTCAATAGATATGCTCCACCTTTTACTGATACGAAACAATCCTCCTAACCCGGCATTGAATCCAATATTAGGTTCCTGATCGTTCAATTTCTCATAGCCCTCTTCTTGAAAAGAGGTCTTCTTACTCCCAAGGCATAAGCCGGCAATTGGATAAACTTCTAATTTGCCACGGGTTACAGCGTATTCCACGTTAATGTTAAGAAAGGATAATTGTGTTTGGATGTTGGCCGTACCTACTTTTTGTCTGTGATTAAAAAAACGGTTGAGAACCAGCGAGATCGCAAAGCGATCCCCGGTAAGATATCGCCCTTTCACATAAATGCCGGGCTGGTCGAAATCAGTTCCGTAAGTTAAGCCCGCAGCTGCACTCATCTGGCTAAGGCAAGGCAGAGAAATAGAGAGAAGGAATGGTAGAAAAGCGGTACGCAGGTATTTCATAGAAAGATAATGGTTAGTTAATTGTTTTTTGCAGCAAGTATCTTTTTGAGCAATACATATACTTCTGTTCCACTGATTTCTTTCAACGCACTTACTTTACCGCGGTGAACGATAACAAGGTTTTTAGCAGGCAACACAAAAATAGCCTGGGCATAGTTTCCCTGGGCAGAATAATCACCTTCAGTAAGCCCTGCATCCCGCAGGGTATTTATCCACCAGAGGTATCCATATCCACCAGTATAATCATCTCCCCCGTTTCGAGCAGAGAATGCTACTTTCGTTGTGGTGCTCTCGTTCATCCATTCCCGTGATATTAATTGCTTTCCATTCCATTCTCCCTCTCTGAGGCACAGCAATCCGAACCTGGCCATATCACGGGCAGTCATGTCGAAATGATAGGCGCGGTGAATAGATGCATTTATAGAGTCGTACCTGCCATCTCTAATTACAAAATCTTCCATCCCTGTCGGTTCGGCTATGTACTTTTGAAAAGCGTCATAAATACTCAGGCCTGTCCTTATTTCGAAGATCGTTCCGAGGGCGTTGAAGTCCCAATTGTTGTAATAAAAGTAGCTGCCTGGCGAATGGCTGCCTCGTTGGGGTAAATCATCCGCGTCTGAAGCCGCCGACGCATGATAAACGCCGGATGAGCTTCTGAGGAGATCGCGAACTGTGGCTTTCTTTTCTTCTTCACTAAGTGCAGGTGATGTATCGTCGATTCCATATTCTGCCAGAGTTGCATCGAGCGAAACGCTTCCGTTTGAAACTGGAATATCATAAAGTACTCCCAAAAAACTCTTTCTTATCGAGGCTACATAGTATTTTTCTTTCGTATTACCCCATGCCTGAATCAGTTTTCCATTATCGATGATCATGACCGCGTTGGAAGAGATGTCTTCAGCATAATCTCTGGCTTCATCGAGAAGGACGGCAGACCATCCCGCGGCTGTTACATCTCTCACCTGTTCCCACGAGTTTCCCGGGTAATTCGGAGGGCTTTCATTCAAGGTATACTCGTCGTTTTCCAACTTGGTACAAGACATCTGTACGAACGACATAAGCAGCCATAGCAGGAGAGCAGATGAAGAACGGTTCATTATTGAACGTATTGATTTATCAGATAATCGAAAACTTCGTGCCATTGCTAAGTATAAATAGGTATTTTGCTCCTGTATTCCTTTTTCTTATTATAAATCAAGTTATATGGAAGAAATTCCCGGATTTTCGATACTTCAGAATAGTATCCAGGCACTGGTAAGCCCCAGCCAGGAAGAATGGTCGCTTGCCCTTCCTGTTTTGAAGAAGCAGACTTATCCCAAAAATGCCTCCCTCGTTAAAGCCGGTGAGAATTCCGGGTATATGTATTTTATTTTAGAAGGGATAACAAGACACTTTTATGCAGAAACGGGTAAAGGTAATTCCGCTACCGTTTGGTTTTCTTATCAAGGCGACTGGGTGAATGACGCCTATGGATTTTCCACTCAACAACCTGCATTAACAAGTATTATTGCCGTTACGGAAGTGGAGGCATTTTATCTCTCACGTGCTGACCAGGAAATGCTGTTTGCTTCGTCGCCAATATGGGAGCGCCTTGGAAGGCTGGGGGCTGAAGGATATCTGGTAAAACAGATGCTGCATACATGGTCGTTGTATTTCAGATCCGCAAAAGAGCGTTTTCATGCCTTGCTGAAAGAAAGGCCCGAATTATTTAAACACTGCCCGTTGATACATATCGCATCCTTTCTCAACATAACACCCGAGACACTCAGCAGGCTCAGGTCGGAGATGAAAGATGGAATGTAAGAACTCAACTATTTTATTAAGCTAACTACTTCTACCTGCCAAAGTCTAACTTCGTTGCTAATTTTGTAAAATCAATAAAAGGATTTCTATTACCTTGTAATTCCTGTATTGCTGCATTTCTGTGAAACTCGTATATGGTAGGCGGTTCTTCTAAATTCCAGGCAAGTAAATCATTCAGTGAAACCCCTTTGTAAGGTACTTGCACTTCTGGATAGCGCAGCATAAAATAAAGTGTTGCTCTTGCAACAACACCTTTAGCTCTCTTGGGTTCAAAGCCATCCCCTTCGCGATTTCCACAATTGTCCATTACTTTTTCTTCCCAATCTGGAAACTCTTTGTAAGGTATATTGCCCCGGAAGCTATTACAGCCAGGTGTACAGGCAAAAAGATGGTGCAGGTCACCCCGCTGTGGATTGCTCTTGCTAAACCAGGATTGCGGTACTACATGCTCGCAATTGTACATGCCTCTGCTTTCCAGGTCTTGTTCATCTATTTCGAAATCAGCCTCAATTAAAGACTCTGGTTCTGTAGCCTCGCCACTGTATAAATTCACCAGCGTTAAATCTTGTTGCAGGTCTACCCATGGATATACATACACCGCTGGTTTATAGGATAGAAGTGATGTGTGCGTCTCTTTAACAAGCCCTTGAAAATGGTTAAACAATTGCTTTGCATTTAATGCACCAGGCATTTTTCCATAATATGCTCTTTTGGCCACCTTGTCTTCTTCTTCATTAAAATAGACACGCTTCTTATTTTCCTCGAGAAGTTGCAGTGCTTCTTCTTTTGACAAACTAATTTCGGATATATCATTTCCTTTGGTCTTACTTCCCCCTTTTACACCTGGAATACTTTTTATGAATTTGTCGCCAACAACTCCGAGAATATCTTCTATTACATGATCGTCATTACCCTGGGTCTCCCCTTTTTCTGTATCCAACTCATTATTGATACTAAGACGGATCATGATAGGTCTATGATCGCTGATTGTTAAGTAATCACCATTGGAATTACCATCACGTGTTGTGTCCCGTTCTCTTGCAAGAATCATAAAACCATCTTTATCGGTGCGGTCAGTAAGACTAGGGCTTAAATAAACATGATCGATAAGAGAACGGAAAGGCCGCTTTAAATAAGAGAAAGCCTGCTCTTCAGCATCGCTTGCGGACATGGCGACAAGTCCACCACCGGTAAGTTCTTCTAAATCTCCGGAAACGATCGTTGCGTTCAGGTCTCCACCTAATACCCAATCCGCGTCAAAATCTTCGTGCTCTAAACAATGCTTCATTGCTTCTGCAAGAATGCGACATGCAAAGCGTCTTCTTTTGCTTCCCTCGGCCATTGCTTTTAAATGCAGCGGTATTAGCATGAAATCGAACGGTTTCACACCTGCGTTTTCCCTTAGCCGCGCTGTCACTTTAAAGAGCCCAGGGTAGCGGTCGAATATTTTACCATCTACTTTTTCCAGTTCTAATTCGTCTTGTAGTTCCTGGAGATTACTAAAATTCGAGCTGTCAAGTTGCAGCCAACGCTCTACACGTTCTGGCCAGTCAATCTTTTCAATATCCACTGTTTTGGTATTCCAGAGTACTGTGGTAGTTTGTTTACTGGAAAGCGCGTCGGGCTCTGAAGCTAACGTGGCAAAATCTAAATTATAGTGCTTCTTCAAATAAACCACAAGGGCATCGGCGGCTTGTGGTGATGATTCAGACAATACCCATATATCGAGGTTCTGCACAGAAATCTCCCAGGCAACATCTTTAATCTTTTGCTTATAATGCTTATTGAACCATTCAATATTCCAGAAGCAGATATCAATGTCTTTTTCCTCGCCTTTGTAACTGGTGGTGACCAGCTCCAGATCACCTGCACCTGCAACGCTATTTTGTCTTCCAAGTGACCCAAAATAGCCCATAGCGCTATCTACGCCATTGAAGGTATCGAGTACTTTTCTTGCTGCGCCATAATTTTCGTCACGGTCTGAAAGACCTTCCAGGTAGGTGGCTATGGCTGCCATCTTGATGCCTTCATTAAGGTAAACTGCTTTTTTGTTGGTGGGGAGATCCGCCTCGCGTATCTTTCGGCTTGCATGATGAAGGGCAACCAGCTTCCAGGCATTATTACACACGAAGGCACCTGAACTTCCAGGCATCGTGTCGCTTGTATAAAGTACAGTTATATCAGTCTGGCTATACACTTCATTTTTTTGCACTACAATCGCCTTGTGCTGGCCATCAGGATGCTGCACAATATTGGCACAGTCATCATTTTTGATGCCGAATGCGTGCCTGAATATTGGAACATAGCCATATTTTTGGGTTGCTGCACTTTCAATCAGGCATGCAGTGAAATCGAGTCCACCGCTGGCCTGACTTGTGATGAATAATTTATCAGGTTGCAGCATGTAAGTATCCGTAGGTAATACCTTTCCATAGGAGTCTGTTTGATAATTAAAAATACAAATCGCATTCTTTGCGACTTCTCGGGAGTTGAGTATATGGTGGTTAGTAAGTAGTATGTTAGAACCTATTAAAAAGCCAGTGCCATACCAAGTACCGCTCCTGCCTTTATAATCAACGCCAGTTACTTCTATTTTACAAACGGCACTTGCCCGTTTACAACCCACATCGAAAAACCAGGATGGAAGGAAATCAGGCAGATCGATTACACGTTCATAGTTGATCCATTCATTGTCATCTTCTCCTGCAGCAACCTCGCTCAAATCAGGAATGCCGGGAGGTGGTGGAGCATCAGCAATATCTGTATCCGGAACGAATGCTTCGAGATCGCGTTCGTCTGCAACATGTCGCTGCACCATTGCTTCCGCTAAAATATTTGCACCTGTAGTTTCAGGATTGAAGGCAAGCCCCGGGAAAGAACTTAGAGTGCCGAATTTGTTATGCTGTCGCTTTTGGTCATCCTTCGAGGTAATAAAATTTACGTTCAAGGACGGGTTGTTTTGTGCATTCATAGTAAGTGTTTAAATTTAGATGAATTTAATACTTTGCTTTTATAATAAGCAGGATATGAATGTTATGGTTTTATTACCAGTGCCAGCCAGGATATAAACAAGCTTATTTCTCAGCAAATTTTTACTGGTGAATCGGGTTGACTGGAAGGAGATTTGTACTTTATAGTGTATAAAAAAATTCCGGGGCAAACATTTATCTACGGATTAATTTAGGCTATTGGTAACGCTCGCAGAGCTGATAAGAGCGCCATTATGAGCATAAAGTTCAAGAATATAATTGAGCGCAAATTGAAAAGCGTTACCCGGATATTTCTTCTTGCAATGCGGTTAATGAATCTAAAGAAATCTACA
>JACMJX010000393.1 GCA_014380425.1 Chitinophagaceae bacterium
ATATCTTCAGCGAGCCTGTATTATCATCGAACGTTACCTGGATAAGCTGATCTTTTAATATCCAATCTCTGGCATAGGTTTGAATGGAAACGAACAAGACAGAAAAAAGAACGATGCAGCTTTTTCTAACATCTTTATTTTTGAACGGCATACTTTTTTTGCTGCAAATTACGGAATAATAATACTAGCTGTTTTTACTGATTTGTTCACATCTCCCAGTGCACCGGTGGCGGTCAGCGTAACGGTGTAAGTACCGGCTGCGGCGTAGGTATAAGATGGAGACGTAGTAGTAACGGCCGGACTTCCGTCACCAAAGTTCCAGGTATAACTTACCGAGTTGGCAGATAGGTTATTAAAGGAAGCCATTTTTGCATTTATTACAGTATTAAATGCAGCAGCAGGAACCAGGAATGCAGGGGAGATAACTACTACCGTAGTACTGAATTTTTCAAACGAAGCTACGTCTTCGCTGGAAACACTTACCGCTATAGCATAGGTTTTCGAAGTATTTGCCAGCAGAAAATTTAAATCGACCGCTAGGGTAAATAAAGCAACATCTTTTCCGCTGGCAATGGTTACGGCAGGCTCTATAGTAAATTTATCGGCAGGCAAAACTTCAGCACCTGGAAGCACGCCTCTGTTAATTAGTCGGGTAACGGTATCGGTAGTGGTTCTGATGGCTACATTAACCAGGCCATCCGGCGAAATGCCCGAACGTACAACCGATAAAGCAATGTTCAGTTTATTCTGCTCCCTACTAGCCACATAACGAAAGTTTTGTCCCGGAGTTGCTATGGAATTTACCAGATACGTACCGCTTTCACCTACGTCGGCGGTGGAAGCAGGCATATATATCTTTTGCTCGGAATAGTCAGCAGCTCCTAATTCTTTATAGTCGCAGCTTACTAATGTAAACAGGCTAAGGAAAAACAACGCCACTTTTATGTCTTTTAAAATATAATTTTTCATTTGTTTCAATTGATAAATAAAAAAATAATCACCATCCTGGATTTTGAATTAACCCCGGAGAATTGATAATATCCCCTTGAGGAATGGGATACAGGTACATCTTGTTTTCGTCGAAAACCCGCTGCTCTACGTCAAAAGGAGTATAAGAAAAAGTGACAGTAGGAACCGTAGTAAGCCGTGTAATATTCACTCCACGAATAGGAGCTCCCAATACGCTTTTGGCGGTCATCCACCGGCGTACGTCCCATGCACGGTGATCTTCAAATGCAAATTCCACTCTTCGCTCGTGCATTATGCGGTCGCGGATCTCCGCTTGTGTAAGTCCTGCAGCAATAAGCGGCATTGCCACACCCGGCCTTGAACGCACCCTGTTTATATAATCCCTTGCAGTTGCCAGGTCGCCCAGTTCATTTCTAGCTTCTGCATAGTTCAAAAACACCTCTGCCATCCTGATAAATACCCAGCTATGCACGCCGGTGGCATTAGGGGCGTTATTGATGTATTTTTTAATGTAATAACCGGTCTTTGTGGCGTCTGGCGTCGGTTTACCATCCAGTCCGCCGGTATAGATTTGCAATACACGGTTAAATCCGGCATTGTTTACGAGTTGTTTATTATTAACCGCTATCGTAAAATCAAGTCGCGGATCACGTGCGTTATCGCCTGTTCCGGATGTGTAGATATTGGCTACGTGCGTAGGGTTAGTCCAGTCAAATGGCACAGCCGTTTGCGTAGGTCCGGAACCCTTTCTTATTTCGTATGCATCCACCATATTCTGAGATGGATTCGTACCGCTTCTTCCCTGCAACCCGATAGGGAAATTGGCCTGTTCAAATGAGTTACTAGCTGTGTTCCGGCGGATAAAAATCATTTCCGATTGCGAAAGGCCGGTAGTACCAAAAAGACTGGAATATGTATTGCCTAGCGAAGCAGTACCATAAGCGTTAATAACTGCCAGTGAGGCATCGGATGCTGCCTGCCAGCGCTGGGTTCTGGAGCTTCCGGACAAGGAAATCAGATCCTTGTTGGCATATCCTCCTGCCCAGGACGGGTTATTGAATAATTCACTGGCGGCATACAACAATACCTTGCTCTTCAGGGCGAGTGCCGCCCCACGGGTAGCCCTGCCGAGGTAGATTGATGTGGGAAGGTAAGACACGGGTATCAGCTCGGGTGTACGGTTAACGTCTGAGCCTGGTATCAGGACACTGGCAACGGAATCGCATTCGTTTTTAATGTATTCAATACATTCTTCCAGCGTATTTCTTTTAGTATCCGCTACGTTTTCTACACCCAGGGTTTGTGTTATCAAAGGCACTCCACCGTACCTTTTTACCAGTTCAAAATAAAAATAAGCACGCAGAAACCGCGCTTCATATTTCCAGCGCTCCATTTCATAGAGCCTGGTTCTGTAAACGTCCTGCTGCGATAAGGAAGGATCCAGTTTGTAGAGATCCAGGTTTACTTTACCGATGGACTCAAGGAAAAAGTTAGCCCTCCTGATACCCCTGTAATAGGCGCCCCATACATTGTTCGGGTTATTGATGGCATTCCAGCTGCCATTATTAAAGTTCTGTACAGCAGCGTTCTCCTGCGCATGTTCCGCTTCATCTGTGGCGGAAGCCATCATAGCCGTGCCCCCAATGTCAAAAAATCCTTCTCTCAGTTCAACATAAACGGCATTCAACAATTGGGTGGTACGGTCGTAAGAGACTTCAATCTGTTCCTGCGATAGATCTGTAATAAATTCGCGATCCAGTTTCTGACAGGAATACATGATCACTGAAGCGAGTAAAGCGATATATATTTTATTTTTCATCTCGTATTTTTTAATTGATCCAATAGGTTTATCTATCTAATTTATAATCCTACTCTTAGTCCTAACGAAACCGTTCTTAATGAAGGGTATCCAGTGCCAAAAGATTCCGGATCTCCGTATTCTATTTTATCTATAGAAAAAAGATTAGTACCGTTTACAAACACTCGTCCGCTTTTAAGCCGCACCTTTGACAGTATAGAAGCAGATAAACTATACCCTAATTCCGCACTGCGAAGCTTGATAAAACTTCCGTCCCGCAGATAGAAAGAAGAAAACCGGTAATTGTTTTGATTTCCGGCTAAAGATAAACGGGGAAACTCTGCGGTGGCAGATGTTTCAGGTGTCCATCTTTCCAGTGCCAGCGAAGACGCAGCACCATTGGAGTTCTGAAACTGGTTAAAGTAGTTGCCCCCCAGGTATACAGTGCGGCCGCTTACTCCCTGAAGCAGGATATCCAGATCGAACCCTTTGTACCGAATGCCTGTATGTAAGCCCACTATAAAATCAGGAATGCTGGGATTACCGATGATTGTATTATCATTGCCATCAATGATGCCGTCCGGAACACCGGCCGGTCCACCAATATCCTGGTACCTGATATCGCCGACCTTTACATTGGCACCAATAGGTTTGGCACTGTTATTCACTTCGTCCTGTGTTTGAAATAGCCCGAGTGCCTGAAGGGCGATGGGAATTCCGATAGGGGAACCTGTTCTTAATAATCCGCTGTTCAATTGAGATGCTTCTGCATTAAATAA
>JACMJX010000038.1 GCA_014380425.1 Chitinophagaceae bacterium
ACCCTGGGTACCGGGTTTAAAGGCGGAGAGGTGACACCGCTTTTTTTTATTGGGGCATCCCTGGGGAATACTATTGCAATATACCTGGATCTACCCGTCAACCTCCTGGCAGGAATGGGCCTTATTGCAGTATTCGCGGGAGCTTCAAAAACTCCGGCTGCCTGCACCGTGCTCGGAGCCGAACTCTTTGGGGTGCAAAACATCCACTATTATGCAATTGCCTGCTTTCTGGCTTATTACTTCAGTGGCCCCGGCAGTATCTATCATCCGGTTAAAACCACCGCCGGTACTGCATCGAAATAGCCAGAAGTTTTGGCTTCGTATCGAATAATCAATGTAGCGGCTAAACAGAAAGGGTTTCCTGGTTGTTCTGCATAAAACTACCGCTGTGCTTATCACCATCATCCTTTTGATCGTTGCTAGTGTGTTATTTTTCTTGAGTCTGCCTAAATTTGGCCGCTTGCCCTCTTCTGCTCAGATGGATCGAATAAGGAATTCTGTCAACTATAGAAAAGGCCAGTTTCAGAATCAAAGCATCACGCCTCAACTTGCAGAAGGAGTCGGCTTTTTCTCTGTAATGAGGAAGTTTTTCTTCACTAAAAGAAAGAGAAATAAACCCTCCGGCCCGGTGCCATCGGTTAAAACAAACCTGCTCCAGTTACCAGCTGGCAAGGATGTAATCGTATGGTTTGGGCATTCCTCCTATTTCATACAAGTGGACGGAAAAAAAATACTTGTAGACCCGGTCTTCAGTGGCAGTGCTTCGCCCATTCCGCCTACAACGAAAAGTTTCCCGGGTTCCGATATTTATACAACAGATGATCTACCGGAAATAGATATTCTGTTCATTTCACACGACCATTGGGATCATCTGGATTATGAAACGGTGCTCCAATTAAGGAGTAAGGTAAAGAAAGTAATCACCGGATTGGGCACGGCCGCACACCTGCTACACTGGGGCTACGACCCTTCGATTATAGAGGAGAAAGACTGGAACGAAGAAGTGATTCTTGAAAACGGGTTCAGGGTAAATACTATACCTGCACGGCATTTTTCCGGAAGAGGATTTAAGCCGAAGCAGTCGCTATGGATGTCTTTCGCCCTTAAAACACCCACCATGAATATCTTTCTTGGAGGTGATTCCGGATATGACGCGCACTTTAAACGAGCCGGGGAGGCTTTCGGCCCCTTCGATCTTGCTATTCTCGAATGCGGCCAGTACAACAAAGACTGGCCCTACATTCACATGCAACCCCAGGAGGTAATGCAAGCGGCAAAAGACCTGAGGGCCGATAGACTGATGCCGGTTCATTGGGCCAAGTTCTCTCTTGCCTTACATGAGTGGGACGAACCCATCCGGGAACTGGCGGCACTTAGCGTTCATCAAAACATACCACTCCTTACTCCCCTGATCGGCCAGGCGGCAGAGTTGAAGGCAACGGAGCTTTTCCCCGAATGGTGGAATACTATCAGATAGGTATATGTTTACCTATAAAGGTAAAGGGGGAAATTTCATTACTTATCCTTCATGAACCGTAATTTAGCGAGAAGGTTCAAATAATTGCTTACATTGCAGACAGCTACGGCACTACACAAGTGCACCCAACTATCCAGCCGTTATAACTGCTTCCTAGTACCTCTACCGCTACCTAAACCCGATATATGAATAGTTTTGACTCAATGGAGCATAGGCTCCAAATAACTGGTGTGCGCGAGCATGAGATGCCATCCAATAACTTATCCTCTATAGGAAAGAAAGTTCTGCAGTTTGTTCCTTACCCGTTTCTCGTACTAAGTACAGGCGGCATTATTCATTTATGCAATGATGAATTCATATCATTGTCAGGTTATGGTGCGGAAGAAATTCAGGGATTAAATCTATTTGACCTGCTGAAGACGAAGCCGGATAAAATCTGGCAGGAATTCATCGATTCCAACGATGCGATAAAGCAATTCAGTGCATCGCTTATTACCAAGGCAAGAGGATGTATAGCGATGCAATGGACGATCAACAGGGATGATACAGAAAAGGTTTTCTTTTGCTCTGGAAGAACAGTGTTTACATCCCTGGCGTGGATAGAAGACAGCAGCTTAACACCGGAAGCTACTACCGAAAACCATCTGCTGCTGGAACAAGCCATTTTCGAGATGAATATGAAAAGGCATGTTACAACTGGGGAAGTAACGGACCGGCTGCTGACTGGTATAGAGCGGCTTTACCCCGGAGCAGCTTGCTCCATTCTTAAATTACACCCAGATAATAGTTTGCATGCCTACTCGGCGCCCAGTCTTCCAAAGGAATACATAGAACAGATTAACGGCACTATCGCCGCTGCCGGTATCGGCTCCTGCGGCACTGCAGCTGTTACTGGCAAGGCGGTGATAGTAAGTAATATAGACGAGGATCCTGTATGGCAAACCGCGAGGCCTGTAGCAGCGCGGTTTGGATTAAAAGCATGCTGGTCGGTTCCTATCCACCGTTCCAACGGCAGGGTGCTGGGAACCTTCGCCATTTACTACCGGATGCCTAAAACCCCTACGGCTACCATGCTGCGGCACATGCAGCGCTGGGCGCATCTCTCTGGTATACTTATAGAAAACAACGAGATGGTAGACGATCTGCGGCTGCTGAATGAGCGGCACAACCTGGCCGCAAAGGCAACACATGATATGCTTTGGGACTGGGATCTGGAAACGAATATCATTTTCCGTCACCAGGATGGCTTGCGCGCTATCTATGGCCATTCCAATAATGACGCGATCCGTAAAGTAAGCGACTGGACCGGGCGGATTCATCCGAACGACAGGGCCCGGGTGCTCCGGCAGATAGAGCG
>JACMJX010000394.1 GCA_014380425.1 Chitinophagaceae bacterium
AATGCTGAGTGTTGTTTTCTTCTTTAAATAGAAAGACCGCATTCCTTTCGATATTGGAATGCGGTCTTTCCCTTTCAAGAGAATTATTTATTTCAAAAGAAATGATTAAAGATGAATTGCTTCACCTAAAGCCACTTCGATCGCTTCTTTCACGTTCTCGCTGATGGTAGGGTGTGGGTGAATGCTTCCGAGCACTTCATGGTACGTCGTTTCCAGTTTACGCGCTACCACTGTTTCAGCGATCAATTCCGTAACATTATAGCCGATCATATGCGTACCCAGCCATTCCCCGTATTTAGCATCGAAAATGACTTTTACGAAACCTTCCGTTTGTCCGACAGCTACAGCCTTCCCCGCTGCAGTAAGAGGAAATTTACCCACTTTAATTTCATAACCCGCTTCTTTTGCTTTCGCCTCCGTTAGGCCAACGGAAGCTACTTCGGGAGAGCAGTAAGTACATCCCGGCACGTTGCCATAGTCAAGCGGCTCGGGCTGATGGTTGAATTTCTTTTCTGCGTAAGCTATATTTTCCACGCAGATAACGCCTTCCCTCGACGCCACATGTGCCAGAGCCTGGCCGGGAACGCAATCGCCGATGGCGTAAAAACCCGGTATAGAGGTTTGATAGTATTTGTCTACGGAAATGAGACCCTTTTCCGTTTTGATGCCCATTTCTTCAAGGCCCATGCCATCGATATTAGCGGTAACGCCGACGGCACTCAGTAATACATCTGCTTCCAGGGTCACCTCGCCATTAGCTGTTTTTACGGTAGCTTTTACACCCTCGCCACTGGTATCTACTTTAGTAACCTCGCTGCTGGTCATGATCTGAATGCCCTGCTTTTTAAGGTTCTTCTCCAGTTCCTTTGAAATTTCCTCGTCTTCCACCGGAACGATTCTAGGCAGGAACTCCACGATCGTTACTTTCGTATTCATGCTGTTGTAGAAATAGCCGAATTCGATACCGATAGCTCCGCTTCCTACTACGATCATGCTTTTAGGCTGTTCGGGCAATACCATGGCGTCGCGGTATCCGAGGATCTTTTTACCGTCGATAGGCATAGTAGGCAATTGGCGGCTGCGGGCGCCAGTGGCTACAATGATATTCTTTGCTTCTACGGTATTTTTGGTGCCATCCGGCCCGGACACTTCGATCTTTCCTTTCCCGGTAATTCTGGCGGTTCCAATTATAACATCGATCTTGTTTTTCTTCATGAGGAACTGAACACCTTTACTCATTTTGTCGGCAACGCCCCTGCTACGCTTTATCACTGCAGGAAAATCGTGCTGACCGGTGGCAGTTATTCCGTAAGCGTCGGCATGCTTGATGTATTCGTAAACCTGTGCACTTTTAAGCAGTGCTTTGGTAGGGATACAACCCCAGTTTAAACAAACGCCGCCCAGGCTTTCCTTTTCGATAACGGCCGTTTTAAGGCCTAATTGAGATGCGCGAATTGCCGCAACATATCCGCCTGGTCCGCTGCCTATAACTATTAGATCGTATGCCATAATATTCGGTTTTAATTTTACGATTGAACGAGCCGCGAAAATACTTCACAAAGCCCAAAGAGCCAAAAGGGTTCGCCAACATGCACTGCATCAGCTCACCTAGCTATCAAGGGTCGTATCTTTCGCCGACATGTTGAAACCGGTGCTTCTAGCCCTACCCGATTGTTTCAACACCTTCTAATTCCATAAAGCCCGGCTTATGCCATTTATAGTGCCATGGCATCCGTCATTGGAAGATAGTAAAGGGAGACAGATTGCAGGTTTTATTGTAAGGGCCTTGGCGTCTCTCTTCTGGGATGACCCGAATATTTATAACAACAAAAACATGTTGCTTTTGTTATATTTGATCCTTAAATTATGGCAATGAAACTCGATATCCTTGCAATAGGAGCGCACCCGGATGATGTAGAACTGGGCTGCTCCGGCACCATTATCAATGAAGTGAAGAATGGAAAGAAAGCAGGGATACTGGATCTGACGGAATCGGAACTGAGTTCACGTGGCACAGTTGTAAGCCGGCGGGAAGAAGCTGCGAGTGCTGCGGCGATTATGGGTGCAGTTGTACGGGAGAACCTTGGAATGGCTGACGGGTTTTTCAGGAACGATGAGCAGCATCAACGTAAACTTATTCAGGTTATCCGTAAATACAGGCCAGAAATTATTATTGCAAACGTACTGGAAGATCGGCACCCCGACCATGGAAGGGCTGGGCATCTTATCTCCGACGCGGCATTTTTATCGGGCCTGGTTAAAATTGAAACAAAAGACGAAAACGGCGATTCGCAGGAGAAATGGCGCCCAAAGATGGTTCTGCATTATTTGCAGGACTGGTTTCACGAACCCGATCTTCTTGTAGATATCAGCGATGTATTTGTGCAGAGAATGAAATCGATAGAGGCTTATAGTTCACAGTTTTACACGCGACAGTCGGATTCTGCAGACTTACAAACCTATATTTCCACACCCGATTTCCTAGAAAGTGTGGTAGCCCGGGCGAGGCTGCTGGGAAAAAGGATTGGCGTGAAATATGCAGAGGGATTTATAACCACCAAGAAGATCGGAATTAAAAGTCTGGATTCTTTGGTGCTGGTAGAGACATAGATCGTAATCTACTGTAACACAACCGCTAAGATATATAAAAATAAAAGTCTTATCTTTACTATTCGTAATTAATCGTTTAATAATGGCAGTTCCTAAATTTTCCAATGTTTCACACTCTTTTCATGCTGAATTAAAAAAGAGGATAAGCGACTACTTTGAACAGGTCGGTCAATCAACGACAGGTAATTATTCGCTTTTCATAAAAGCGGTTATTCTGATGATCGGCACAGCGCTGATTTATACACACTTGGTATTCTTTACTCCTAATGTATTCTGGGCGATCTTTGAATGCGTAGTATTAGGTTGCCTGATTTCCGCCATTGGTTTTAACGTGATGCATGATGGTGCTCACGGTAGTTTCAGCAAATACAAATGGGTGAATACTTTTGCAGCATTTTCCCTGAATATATTAGGGGGCAATAGCTTTATGTGGAATATGAAACATAATATTATTCACCATGCATACACGAACGTGGATGGTGTGGACGATGATATTGATATTCAGCCATGGATGCGCATGAGTGCCACTCAAAAAAAATACAAGCTACACAAGTATCAGCATTTGTATTTCTGGTTCCTTTATTCCCTTCTATATATCTTTTGGATATTCGTGCTTGACTATCAAAAGTATTTCAAGGCGAAAGTAGGTGCGATGCCCTTAAAGAAGATGACTTTCGGAGATCACCTCGTGTTCTGGGGGTTTAAGCTATTCCATGCATTTCTTTTTGTTGGCCTGCCTATCTACATGCTTGGCTTTACGGATTGGGTGATCGGTTTTCTTGTTTTTACACTTGTCGCCGGTTTTGTACTGAGCCTTGTATTTCAACTGGCGCATACGGTGGAGCATACCGCTTTCCCTATTGCCGATGTAGCTACGGGGAAGCTGGAGGATGAATGGGCTGTTCACCAGATTAAGACGACTGCTAATTTTGCCACTAATAACAAGTTAGTATCCTGGTTGGTTGGCGGGCTCAATTTCCAGATAGAACATCATCTTTTCCCCAAAATATCTCATATTCACTATCCGCAGATCAGCAAGATCATTAAACAGGCTTGCCAGGAGTATGGAATTCATTACATAGAATACCCCCGCGTACGTTATGCCGTAGCCTCTCATGTTGCTTTTCTCAGGCAAATGGGTAGGGGCAGTTTGCCTGCTTCTTAGGTATTTTTTTGCTTTCTGGGTAACCGTTGAACAAATAACGGCTCAAATAATATAGATTTTATCTAATTTGGAGCTGTTAAACGTTCTGATGAAAAAATTAACTGCTTTACTGGTGATGCTTTTTTTGGTAAAAGCAGTCATGACGCAATCGTTGCCTGGTGACAGCAGTAAAACCTTGCAGGAGATAAAAGTTACCGGTCGAAAAGCTCCGATGCAGATGTCGCCGGGAAAAATCACGATAAAAGTTGGCAGTACGATTACTAATGCAGGCACAACGATTCTCGAGATGCTTGAAAGGCTTCCAGGCGTTACTGTAGATAAGAGCGGCATGATTAGCCTTAAGGGAAAACCGGAGGTATTGGTAATGATAGATGACAAGCTCACTTACCTGGGCGCGGCGGAGCTATCCAATTTACTGGCAAGCATGAATTCGCAGCAGGTAGAGCAGATAGAACTTATGCCCAATCCTCCTGCCAAATTCGATGCATCCGGCAACGCTGGCATTATCAACATAAAAACGATCAGGAGTAGGGAAGAAGGCTTAAACGGAACAATACTGCTTTCTTCCGGTATAGGCAGGTATTTGAAGAATAATTACAGCTTGAGCTTAAATTATAAAAGTAAAAGGATTTATACTTTCATGAATTACAGCTTGACTGCCAACAAAGGATTTACAGATATCTATGCATTGAGAAATTACTATAAATCCGGAATGCTAAGTTCGGTGCTCGACCAGCCGACCTGCCTTACAGAGAAGAACTTCGGCAACAGCATTAGAACCGGGATTGATTACAATATTACGGACAAAACCATTGCAGGCATTTCATTCACAGGCCTCACCAACAGGCGCGACGGGGAAAGTGAAGCCAGAGCAACCTGGCTAAGTGGTACGGGCACTTTTGATTCTGCAATCGGCACCAGCAGCAGCAGTTTATTTAAGTTCAGAACAGGCGGCATCAACCTGAATTTACGGCATACGTTTAGCAAAAACCAGCAGTTGGCGATCGATGTAGACGGCCTTAAGTATAAGATCGGCAACGAGCAGAGCTTTACCAGCCAGGTGCTTGCCGCGGGGGGAACTATCGATTCTTCGAGAGGGCATCTTCCTTCAACTATAAATATCGTTACCGGCAAAGCCGACTATACTATGCGATTCGGGGAAAACAAACTGGAGTCGGGCTTTAAAATATCAAATATACAAACCGATAATGTGGCTGCTTATGAACTTATGGAAGGCATGCAATGGAAAGAGGATCTGGACAAAAGCAATCATTTCTATTACAAAGAGAACATTTATGCGGCCTATAGTAACCTCGAATACAAGTATAAAAGCATCTATCTTTCTGCGGGATTAAGATATGAACAGACAAGATACCAGGCTATTCAGACAAGCAATCTTCAGAACAAGGACTCATCTTTCTCCAGAAATTACTATTCTTTGTTTCCATCTGCTTCTCTTACCTGGCAGACAGATTCTTCCAGTTCATTTAC
>JACMJX010000395.1 GCA_014380425.1 Chitinophagaceae bacterium
GTCGTCAGCCTGTACAGTAAGAGAATTACTTAAAATATTAGTCATTCACAAGGGATTTAAATAACGAATACAAATTTAGGCTCATTTTGTTGATTAAAATCACCTGTCAGGCACTAAAACCGGGCATATAGAAATCTTTTATATAGAATGGGTCTGTATACGCAAGTGGTGAAAAATCATTCCTGGTGAATTTTTGATATGCAAGTGGAGAAAGATCTGAAGCACTGAATGCTGTTTCGCTAAAAGCTGCTCGTTTATTTTGCTGCAAGGTCTTATACTTTTTACTTCCATTCCCGAAGAACAGCACAGTGCCTTTGTTGAGATAGGGTAAAAAATCGTATTCGTTAAGGATGAGAGCGCAGGGTTTCAGGTGAACTTCAAGTTCTTTTCCGTACACTGCGGTAAACACTTCCATTCTTCTGGCATCTATCATCGGGCAAAAATAATCCGCCTGTTGCAGGCGCATGGAGAAAGCCATTGCATGCAATGTGTTCACTGCTATCAATGGAATATCGAGGGCATAACAAAGACCTTTAGCCGATGCCATTCCCACTCTTAAACCGGTATAAGATCCAGGTCCTGCGGTTATGGCAATGGCATCGAGCTGTTTAAGTTCGATTTTAGCTGCTTTACAAACATTCTGTATAGCGATATGTATCCAGGCGGCATGTTCTTTTTGATGGGGGTTGGTTAACGAACCGAGTGGGGTTCCATCGGCGGCAATACAGATGCTTGCGTTTTCAGTAGAGGTATCTATATTGAGGATCAACGACATGGGATGCAAAGTTAAAGATTCGGGGTTTAATGAACGTTTACGGCTTATATTATTGTTATTTTCACAATTAAGGCAGTAAATTTGCTGCCTGTAGTAAGGAAATAATTCTAAAAACAAAAACACCAGTTATGGCATTCACTTTACCGGCGCTCCCGTTTGCGCCAGAAGCATTAGAACCTCATTTTGACACGGCAACCATGCAGATCCATCATGGAAAGCATCATCAGGCTTATGTAGATAATCTTAATAAAGCTGTAACAGGCACTGAGAATGAAAATAAATCGATCGAAGAACTCGTAGCTTCAGCTGGTAAAATAAGTGCTGCGGTACGTAATAACGGTGGCGGACACTGGAACCATTCCTTTTTCTGGGAATCTCTTGCCCCGAATGCGGGAGGAAAGCCTACAGGTAAACTGGCCGAATCTATCGATGCGGAATTTGGTTCATTCGATTCATTTAAAGAAAAGTTATCACAGGCAGGTATTGCAAGATTTGGTAGTGGCTGGGCATGGCTGATTGAGCAGGATGGAAAGCTGGTAATCACTTCTACTCCTAACCAAGACAATCCCCTGATGGACGTTGCTGAAGCAAAAGGAACGCCGATACTGGGTGTTGACGTATGGGAACATGCCTACTATCTGAAATACCAGAATCGCCGTGCGGATTATCTTGCTGCTTTCTGGAATGTGGTGAATTGGAATGTGATCGGGAAGCGTTACGAAGCCGCACTCTAAAGGCGTTGGTTCTTCTTTTGACTACTACTTCAACTGCTAACTAAACTTGACTAATATGAACCTGTTAAAATGGACCCTGATTCCCGTATTGATGGTTTTACTTGTTTCCTGTGCTGGCGACACTACGAAAGTGGTGATCATGTCTAGCGGTAAAATAAAGGTGGATCCTGCTGCAAATACCATCACTCTTGAAGCTGGAACACAGCACAATGAGGAAATAATGGAGGTTGCCGGTGGAGAAAAAGCTACTGTTACTGTAAAAACAGCAAGTGGCGACAAAACGGTGGAACTACCGGAAAAGGGGCTTTATCTTTTAAATCTTAAGCAGAATGATACGCTTGTAGGAGGTGTAGTTAAATATGGGGCTTCTTCCGGGAGAGAAAGAATAACCGACCAGGAGCTTACGCATATTATAGATAGTACAAGAAGGCTGATAATGGGGCAGGGCGCCAGCGACCAGACGAAAACTTATTTCGTACTACCGTTTTTGGCAAAGAAGATCAGTGATAATACGGACGCTACGGTTGTTGGTCCGTTTAAAGGTCTCCCCTACAAAGTGGAAGGAAAAGAGGGTAATGGGCCGGAAGTTTACAAGATTTATACTAACAAGCAGCAGCGGGAAAGTTTACTTGACCTGGTTAACAGGATGAAGTAACTATCAACTATTATACGTTTGGAAAGCCGTTCTGTTTGAACGGCTTTTTTTATGTTACAGGTTTTTGCATGCTGTCGTGGTTTGGGGGGTTTTTTTTGTTGTGGGGGGGGGGGGGGGGTCCTGTTTTACCGAACAAACAAACTGGTTCTTTTGAGCATTTCCGGGCAGTGGGAACGGTTACGGGCTTTGGTGCGAGTTCAGGCTTTAGGAACTACTGTTTCTTCGGTAAAACAGACCCTCCCTCCCTCCCGCTAACAATACCGTTGAGGGAGTAATGGGTGTCTGCTAAGTGCCCTGCCTTCCCTTTCCAGCTTACTACCAGGATAAGCCAGGAAAGCGCCGTGGAGGCGCCGATATAGGCGTAGTAAACGTGGAGTAAAGGCGGACTTTACGTGGACTTAGGGTGGAGTAGCGAATTTTGGCGGGTACGGCCGGAATTGTTCTCCTTTACCGCTGTTTTCCGGTATCTGAGGGTACAGGGAGGAATGAAGGGGAATACTTTTAGA
>JACMJX010000396.1 GCA_014380425.1 Chitinophagaceae bacterium
CGCTGGTAGATCTGTACAGGAAGGCCGGCGAAAAGGCAGGCCATGCACCGGAACAACTGAAAGTAGGGCTGCACTCGCTCGGTTATGTTGCTTCCACCGGCAAAGAAGCTGTCAGCGAGTTTTACCCGGGCTATGCAGAAACCTTTACCAGGATCGGTAAGGAAAGAGGGTGGCCACCTGTTACGCGGGCTCATTTCGATGCGCAGAATGGGCCACGTGGAGCATTGCTGGTGGGCGGACCTGAAGAAGTGGCGGAGAAGATCGTTCGCCATAGTGAAGCCCTTGGAGGAATATCCAGGTTCTCGTTTCAGATGGATAATGCTGGCCTATCGAAAGAAAAACTGCTTCGCGCAATCGAGCTTATTGGTACAAAAGTAGCGCCGCTGGTGCATAAAGCACTGGCATGATCTGCCATGTTCGCTGAGGTAACCAATACGGGCCTAGTCTCGGGAAACCTTCTGCAATTCGTACTGGTATGCCCGGTGCGATGGAACGATGGGATCATTCACCACCAGGGCATATTCCTTTATAAAACTGGCCCCGAAATAAAGAATGAAAGAAGCGTAAAATACGAACAGCAGGATAAGTATGATGGCACCGCCGGCGCCATAGACAGCTCCCGGGTTGCTATTTGCCAGTATGGTAGAAAGCAGGGATTTCCCCAGCGAAAACAACACTCCGGTTACTATTCCTCCTGCTGTTGCCACCCGCCAGGATGGCCGCGCATTGGCCAGGAAACGGAATAGCACGATAAACCACACTGTCACGATGACCATGCCGGTAATATGGTGAAGTGCACCGGTAAAAAATACGCTTCCTTTCTCAGATATCTTCGTAATATACTTTCCCGAGAATACATTGATCAGATCTATTACGGCAGCAGCAAGGAACAATACGGCCGCTGCAAGAATAACGACCAGCGATCGGGCACGTACCTTGAGGCCGTAAACAAATCCCGACCGTTCCAGCCGGATATTCCAGATATCATTGAACGTATTGCGGATCACCTGGAATAAGGTGGTGGCGACAAACACAAGAAAAACCAGGCCCATCAGGGCCATATACCAGTTGTTGGCAAGGTTCCGAAGGCTGCGGGCCGTGTTTCTTAATTGCGTGGAGCCCTCGTTGCCTAGAGTTGCATCGAGTACCTCTCCTAATTCGCTGCCGACCAACTGCCTGCTAAAGAAAATGCTGAATAACTGAAATAGCAGTACGATAATCGGGGGCAGGGCGAAACAGGTAAAGAAGGCCGTGGCGCCGGCCATCCTGAGGGGATCGTTGCGTTTCAGCCGCCGGAACGAATTCTTCAGCAAGTTCCAGAAGACAGGAAGATTCCAAGTTGTTTTCTTTTTATTCACCCGATTGTTTTTAGCATGAACAGATCCTCAGTCTTCATCCGGCGGGTCAATCTCGGTTACCCGGCCCACCTGTCCATCTTCCAGTCTTACTTTTATACCGCGCGAATGATACGCGGCAGATGTCAGCAGGTTTTGCACGATACCCGTAGTTAGTTTACCGCTTCGCTGGTCTTTCTTGAGAATAATGGCTACCTTAAGACCCGGGTAGATATCTTTTCTATACTGACCATCCATATTGAACGATTGAATTATGCAACAGCCTTTGTAAAAATACGAATACCGTATAACATAGCAGTGTTGGGTACAAGTTTCATACCGGACGGGCTTGATTTTTATATGCTATTGTTGAAATAAAAGTATCATTCAAAATGAGAATAGCAACATATAATGTAAACGGCGTTAATGGACGTTTGCCTGTACTACTTAAATGGCTGGAGGCAGCGGCGCCGGATGTAGTATGCTTGCAGGAACTGAAAGCACCACAGGAAAAGTTCCCCGAACAAGCCATCCATGAGGCCGGCTATCATGCTATTTGGCACGGGCAGAAAAGCTGGAACGGCGTGGCAATCCTCTCGAAGTCTGCGGAGATAAAAGAGTTGAGACGCCAACTCCCTGGCGACCCCGAAGATGAACAAAGCCGCTATATCGAGGCTATTGTGAATAACATCGTAATTGCATGTCTTTATCTGCCCAATGGTAATCCTTACCCCGGGCCCAAGTTTGAGTACAAGCTGGGCTGGCTGAAGCGGTTTACCGCTCATGCCAGGAAGCTGCTTGCTGAGGACGTGCCGGTTGTACTGGCCGGCGATTACAACATTATGCCTACCGAGCTGGATGTTTATAAACCCGAACGCTGGGTAAACGACGCATTGTTCCGGGAGGAAGTAAGAGATGCTTTCAAGAAACTGATCGCCCAGGGCTTCACAGACGCGCTGAGAAAACTACACCCGGATGAAACAATCTATACTTTCTGGGATTACTTTCGAAATGCCTATACCCGCAATGCCGGCTTAAGGATTGATCATTTACTACTGAGCCCCCATCTGGCTAACCGGCTGCTGGCCGCAGGAGTTAACCATGAGGTAAGAGGATGGGAGAAATCCAGCGATCACGCGCCCACCTGGATAGAACTGGCAGACGAGTGACATGTTGCTGGGTAACCCTTCCGGCGGGTTTAAGATATATATCGAGATCCTTTACATGATTGATTTTTACCTCCTCCGGTTGGTAGCCATCCAGGATAATCACCAACACACTATCGGTAGCAGTTACGGAAAGATGGAACGTGCCGTCTGCCTGGGTGCCAGTGCCATTGGTTGTTCCCTTAACCCGCACTCCAGCACCTTCCAGGGGAAGTGAGCTATCGAACGATGATACTTTGCCCTGGATGATAACCTTCGCAGGTTGCGAATATAGCGGGCTGCTAAACAGCGCTGCTGCCAGCAGCACAAAGAATGTTTGTGTCATACATTAAGTTGTTATTGAAAGCGGAACTAGTACGATTCTCCGCTGACAGGGTATTGAGAAGGAAAGGTTTTGTCTTTGATAATAGTGAATGCATAGTCCTTACCGGTTCGCTTCGCCGCTTTATACGTAGCCGTAGTAACTTCCTGCAGGGTAACATTGCCATGCCGGTTAAACTCCGATGCTTTCTTTATATGCCCGCTTGACTCCAGACGCGAGCTTCTAACCGGAATGAACAGTTCTTTCTGCATTTCTAATGCGAGTTGATGATAGTCTTTCTCTTCCGCATTGTACAATTCGATTCGAGAGATGAATTTTGCCATGGTATTGATAGTTATAATGATGAAAGTTTTAACCTAGGCCTTACAGACGGCCCTGGTTCTTGATAGTTCACAAATATGTTGACTGCGCTCATTGGAATACTGCGCAGTATCGTCAGGAGCCCGGAAAGCGATGACGCGTGCTCTAGTACTGTTTTGCTTGATTTAAGTTTTTATCAATTGACGAAATGAACCTGCAAAGGTGGCTTTTGCATTATAGGCTGCTACAACAACCATACTTAACCGGATAGCAACCAGAGATGGTGCCGGATAATGATAGGATGCCGTAGTTAATGGTTCTGGCGTACATGTTTTACTATTATCCAACTAAATTAGTAGAGAGTATCGATATAAACAAATAATTATCTATAAAAATAATTGGTTGCTGTCAAATTTAATGTCGGCCGGCTAGTAATTCCTGCCCAACGTATCTACCCGATCGAATACACTTCCAAATCGTCGTTTCCCTGCCTAATACGCTGTCGCCATCGCAGGCCTAGTTTCTCGAGTAATTTGATCGAATTTACATTGCCGGGAATTGTAGTAGCAAGTACCCTGGGATGGGCGGGATTTTGAAGTACTATTTTCAGTACAGCATCGGCAGCTTCGAATCCATATCCTTGCCCGGAGTATTGTGGCAGAAAGGCGAATCCAATGTCATGATATTCCAGGTAATGTCGTTTAATTAGCGTGATAATACCAATTGGTGTTTCCCCATTGTTCAACTTGGCCACCCAATACCACATGCCGGGGTTGCTCCTGATTTTCTCTATATACTGCTCTGCGGCTTCCAGGGTATGAATGTTACGGTCACCGATGAATGCGAGCCATCCGGGGGTGTTCATCAGTTCCAGCATAAACGTTCGGTCTTGCGGTGCCAGGTATTCAAGACGTAGGCGGGCTGTTTTGATGTTGTTTGTCATAATTAAAATGCCTGAAATTAGGCAAGATTTAGATGCAAGGCGTCCTTTGATTTGTAACAGGTCCTAACAAAATTAATAGTTATCATTCCATCAATTGCCACCAAACGACCTTCGATATACAGAGAATTCCACAGGGAGACGCATAGTATGTTTTATGGCAAGGCCGTTCTGTGTCTCCCTGCGGAATAACGATTACCCCCCTGTGGGCGTCCATCCTGGCCGTCCCTTCCAACAGTAAAAGAAACAATTATTTAACCTAATATTCATACTGAAAAACCACGGGTGCGGAATTTTAGGCGGAAGTTTGATAGGAAACAGCTATGGCCCGGGAGTTCACATCGCGGAAGTGAAACAGGGGTCGAGGAAAGCAAGGGTGAAATTGATCAGACAATAGGGTAGAAGACGGTTTGTATAAACTTTATTATAAAGTGGCCATGAAAAAGTTTTACATAATAGCGCTGATTTTAGTACTTATAGTAACAGGGCTTCTGTCTTTTACGGCAGACTCTGCCAGTAAGAACTATGTTACAGGCTATAATGGGAAACTGGAAACCCTAAAGAACAGGCAACAGACATTGCTGGAGCTGATCCTGAAGAGCGATCTGAAATCGCAGGCGGATATCAGCAGAATCAGAGAGGGTATTGCTGATGCGCGAAAGAACCTAAAGGGAATGGACTTCTGGTTGAGATACCTGGAGCCCATAGCATACAAAAGGCTGAATGGCCCGCTGCCGGTAGAGTGGGAGACGGAGGTATTCGAGAAGTTTGAGAAGCCCTATAAACGCGAAGGGGCAGGGCTTACACTTGCAGAACTTTACCTTGACGAGGAGAATGCCAGCAAGGATTCCTTGGCCGCATTGGTTCGTTATTCAGTAAATGCTATGGAAACCTATGGGGCAGATTCTATAACTAACGAGCTCAAAACGTACCATCACTTTTACCTGTGCAACCGGCTTTTTATCCTGAATCTTGCTGCTATCTATACCACGGGATTCGAATGCCCGGATACTTCGAGAGTGATTCCGGAGCTGCGTGCAATGCTTGCAGATGTGGGAGAAATCTATCAGTCGTTCAACACCGGCTTTCCTGATAAAGCACTTCCCGCCAGCTACCTGGATGTCTTCAAGCAACTCGTTTCATTTGCGCAAAAGCAGCCGGATGCTTATAGCCGGTTCGATAACTTCGTTTTTATAAAAGATTATATCAACCCCTTGTTCGCTATCAATCAGCAACTGATCAATGATCATAAAGTGATCAGTAAAAGTTTTGTGGATTACTCGCTGAACAAGAAAGCAAGGTCTATATTCAGCAAGGAGATATATGATGGACAGAATGCCAAGGGCATTTTCTTACGAGTAAAAGATGAAAAGGTGCTGGCTGAAATCGATCGCCTGGGCAAGCTGCTTTTTTACGATCCCATCCTGTCGGGCAATAACATGAGGAGTTGTGTTTCCTGCCATAAGTCGACCGAGTACTTTACAGACACTACCCTGGCAAAATCCTTGCAGTTTAACCGCAAGGATCCTCTGGCCAGGAATACACCGTCTTTGATCAATGCTGGTTTCAATCACCTGCTAATGCTGGACGGTAAGCATATTTCGATGCAGGACCAAGCACGCGATGTTATATCCAACAAGCTGGAACTGGGTTGCGAAGAAAGTACGATCGTGGAGAAAGTATTGAGCTGCCCTGATTATAAAAGCGGTTTTAAGAATCTGTTGCAATATACTCCGCAGGAAAAAGAAGTAACGCTCGATCATATCTTGTCGGCCATTACCCTTTACTACAGCAAGTTCAGCAACTATTATGCACCGTTCGACGAAGCCATGAATGGCAAAAAGCCGGTAGATGTGAATGTAAAAGAAGGATTCAATTTATTCATGACGAAAGCACAATGCGCTACCTGTCATTTTGTTCCGCAATTTAATGGAGTGAAGCCTCCATTCGTTGGCTCCGAATTTGAAGTGCTGGGCGTGCCGGAAGATACGGCATATACTGCACTCAGTAAGGATATGGGAAGATATGGCATTAATCCCGCTACTGAAACTTCCAATGCCTTTAGAACTGGTTCGGTGCGCAATGCTGAATTCACCAAACCCTATATGCACAATGGCCTGTTCACTTCGCTGAAGGAAGTGGTGGATTTTTATGATGGGGGCGGAGGTGCCGGAAGAGGGTTGAAGGTAGATAACCAAACGCTCTCCTCAGATTCGCTTCGGTTGACGCCAACGGAGAAAGATCAACTGATAGTATTCATGAAGTCCCTGAATGAGGACATTGTTTTCGAGGCCCCGCCGGCCCGGTTGCCATCTTCCAGGGATAAAAAGCTCAATAGCAGAAAGGTAGGCGGGGAGTATTAGTGAAATTGATCGATAAGAGGTATTACTATGAAATATATTATAATCATTATTGCCTTGTGGGCAGGTTTCGTTCTGGTACAATGTACAGCGTCTAAAGAGATCGCCTACGAATATCCTGAGGATATCACGGAAGCAGGAAAAAAGGAGTTCGTAACCCAGTTC
>JACMJX010000397.1 GCA_014380425.1 Chitinophagaceae bacterium
CGATAGGGAGGCTGTCTTTAATGCCTTCCTGCGTAAAAGACCATACTGCCCTCACGATGCTGTCGCGCATGGTGCCAGCATATGTACCCTTACGTGTATCTTTCTCATAAATGGAAGTAGAAAATGTACCCGTTACATCTGTGCCGTCAACAGTTAAACGTATGAAAGCCGTGTCTTTTTCGCGACTGCCTGTTACCAGTTGATAGCAGGTTGAAAGTACTGGCGCATTGCTGAGCGCAGTATCCAATTCCGGCGTCGTTATATCTGTTCTTGGCGAGTCAGGCACTGAAGAGGTAACTGCATTGTTGCCACAGGAGATAAACGTTAAACATGCAGACAGTAGAACCAAAGGCAGTAAGTTGATTGTCATCGTTATCATTTTATGAATAAATGCAGGTTTATTTTCCACCGTAGGTATTGTTTGAATAAAGCTGCAATTCCGATACTCTGATCAAATATCATTAAATTACACGCTATAAAGCTACACATTATCATGAAACAATTCCATGCAATGATTACCCGTTGTAACCTTTTTACTCAACCGGATAAATAATCGGATGATCAATGTTCATAAAGTAAGTAAACGATTTAATGGAACCAACGCGGTGAATGAAGTTTCTTTTGAAGTGCAGGAAGGAGAAACACTTATATTGCTCGGTACAAGTGGTTGTGGTAAAACGACTACCCTCAGAATGATCAACCGGCTAACGGAACCTTCAAGCGGCGCTATCAGCATCGACGGCAAAAGCATCCTCACCTTAAACCCGGAGACACTTAGAAGAAGTATAGGCTATGTGCTGCAAGGCAACGGACTGTTTCCGCATTATACTGTTGCCGAAAATATAGCTATCGTGCCGAAGCTGCTGAATTGGGACAAGCTGAAGATCCTTCATAGAACGCAGGAACTACTCGACAAATTCGCACTCCCATATAAAGAGTTCGCTGGCGCCTATCCTTCCGAGTTGAGCGGCGGCCAGCAGCAGCGTGTCGGCCTCGCGCGGGCCCTTGCTGCCAATCCCCCTGTTCTGCTCATGGACGAACCTTTCGGAGCGCTCGACCCTATTACCAGGTCGGATGTAAGGAAAGAGTTTAAAGAACTGGACGAATTGAAAAAGCGCACGATCGTTATGGTGACGCATGATGTACAGGAAGCTATAGAACTGGGCAGCCGTATCTGCCTGATGGATAAAGGCCGCATCATGCAGATAGGAACCAAGACGGACCTCATGCTGCAACCGGCCAACGAAGTGGTAACCAAGTTCTTCAACCATTACCGCAATGCTGTAGCCGACGCGTACAGGCAATTGCCAGCTAACAATTAGATAGTTAAAAACGATACATGCAGGAAGAACAGAATTTATGGGGTTTTATGATGCAGCAGTCAGATAAGTTATGGCAGCAGACCATGGCGCATATAGGGCTTACCTTTATATCCCTGCTGATAGCAGTGGCAATTGGTCTTCCGCTGGGCATCTGGATCACGAGCAGAAAGAAGGCCGCGGCTTTTGTTCTGGGCGTGGCGGGTGTATTGCAAACCATTCCGAGCATAGCATTGCTTGGTTTCATGATACCCCTGCTGGGTATCGGTCCACTGCCTGCAATTACGGCGCTCTTCCTCTATGCCCTGCTTCCTGTTATAAGAAATACGTACACGGGTATCGGGTCAGTGGATAGTAATGTGCTGGAAGCAGCAAGAGGAATGGGAATGAATAAACGACAGATCCTTTTTAACGTGCAGCTACCGCTGTCGATGCCGGTGATACTTGCAGGAATCAGAACGGCTACGGTCATCAATGTAGGCGTCGCCACGCTTGCGGCCTATATCGCTGCAGGGGGTCTGGGTGAGTTTATCTTTGGTGGTATTGCTCTAAACAACAGTAACATGATTCTTGCCGGTGCCATACCGGCCGCACTGCTGGCAGTCACTTTCGACTTCCTCCTTTCCAGATTGCAGCGGCTTAGTACGGCCAAACTCCGCCGCACTGTATTCGCGCTTCCTTTAGGTATGATACTGTTTTCTTCTTTCTATGCATTGCCCGGCACGGGTAGCAAACTATTGGCGGGCTTCACTCCGGAATTCATGGGCCGCGAGGATGGTTATCTGGGTCTTAAAAACAGGTATGGCCTTACTATAACAAACGTAGTGATCGGCGACGCAGTAATGTATAAAGCAGCCTACGAAAAGAAACTGGATGTGATCAGCGGCTATAGCACGGATGGCCGCCTGAAAGCATTCGACCTGGTTACTTTGCAGGACGATAAGGTCATCTTTCCACCTTACTATGCTGCCCCATTGGTAAACAAAAAAACACTGGCGCAGTATCCCGAACTTGGAACGGCGCTCAATCTGTTGTCGGGTACCATCAACGATTCGATAATGACCGATCTTAATTACCAGGTTGATTACTTAAAAAAACTTCCGGAGCAGGTAGCGGAAGATTTTCTTAAAAGGAAGGCCTTGCACAAAGCTTCCCGGAACGGGGAAAAAGCCACTATAAAAATAGGATCAAAGATTTTTGGAGAACAGTATATCCTGGTTCACCTGTACAAAATGCTGATAGAAGGTAATACAGATCTGAAAGTGGAAACGAGCACCGGCCTGGGTGGTACCAAGATCTGCTTCGACGCTCTCGTAAATGGTAGCATAGATCTCTATCCCGAATATACCGGAACCGGCCTGCTCGTGCTTCTGAAGCCGCAGCCGGATGTTCTTAAAAACATTATTGGGAATAAAGACAGCGTTTACGCATACGTACAGCGGGAATTTGAAAAGCAGTACAGCTTGCTCTGGCTGCAACCTATCGGATTCAATAACTCCTACGCCCTCATGATGCGCAAAGTTCAGGCACAATCATTGAAGATACAATCGATCTCGGATCTTAAAAACCACCTTTCGGCCAGATAATATGAATTTTGCAGCTATTTATAAACAAGTGAGACAGCACTCGGAAAACATCTGCCAACCGCTACTGACAGAAGATTATGTAGTGCAACCTATTGCAGACGTTAGCCCGCCGAAATGGCATCTAGGGCACTGCACCTGGTTTTTCGAAACCTTTATTTTAAAACCCTATAAGAAGGGATACAAGGAATACAACCCGGATTATAATTATGTATTCAACAGCTATTACGAAACCATCGGTGCCAGGGTTATCCGTACAAATCGGGGCAACCTGAGCCGGCCGGGAGTAGCGGACGTTTACAAATACAGGCAATATGTTAACGAGGCCATGACGGCCTTGCTGGAAGAGGAAATCCCCGCTGAATGTAAAGAGCTGCTATTGCTCGGATTTAACCACGAACAGCAGCACCAGGAGCTTCTATATAGCGACATTAAATACATCCTGGGGCATAATCCCTTGTTTCCCGCATATTCCGACATCCCTTCCATAGAGCAGGTAGATCAGGAACCTGGCGAGGGTTCTATTACCATCAACGCAGGATCTTACGAAATAGGATATCAGGGCGACGGTTTCTGTTTCGATAACGAACTGGCGCGTCATAAAGTCTATCTCGATAAATACAGCATATCTGCCAGCCTGGTAACAAATGGCGAATACCTGGAGTTTATAAAAGCCGGGGGATACACGAACTTCCGCTTCTGGCATGCAGAAGGATGGGACTGGGTAAACAGGACTCAAGCCAATGCCCCTCTTTACTGGCATAATATTGAAGGGGAATGGTTCTATTACCTGCTGAATGGCCTCCAAACCATAGGGTTGAAACAACCCGTAACGCATATTAATTTTTATGAAGCTGCTGCCTATGCTGCCTGGAAGGGCATGCGACTGCCTACCGAGGCCGAATGGGAAATTGCAGCACCTCAGCTTAGCTGGGGCAAACGCTGGGAATGGACGGAAAGCGCTTATCTTCCTTACCCCGGTTTTAGCAAGGCGGAGGGTGCCATAGGCGAATACAATGGCAAGTTCATGATCAGCCAGATGGTGCTAAGAGGAGCTTCCGTTGCTACACCCGAAAACCATAGCCGCATCACTTATCGTAACTTCTTCCATCCACATTTACA
>JACMJX010000398.1 GCA_014380425.1 Chitinophagaceae bacterium
AGGCATGAAGAAAAATGTAAAGGAAGCAAGGTCTCGACTTTTTAACGACATAATAAATAAGGGTACGTCATCATCATAAAATTCAGATGGAGAATAGTAAGAAATTAAGTAAAGACGCTGCGATTGATCTGCAGCAATCAAGGCGTGCATTCATTAAAAGTGCCGCTGCATTGACCGCCGTTTCTACCGCAGCTCCATTGCTTGGATTTACTGCTCCTCATGCGGTTGCAGGAACGCAAAGGGCTCATGATATGATGAATGGCATCCAGGTAGGAGCTGTTTCATTCGTTGATGAAGGGGTAGACAAGGTGCTTGACATCCTGCAAAACCGCGGAGCAATCAACACCGTTTTCCTTACAACATTTACTTACGGCCGCGGCCTCGCCGGGCGTCAGATTCCAGGGCAGCCTTTTCCGGACCATGGATCCCAGCAGTCGGATGAAAAAACTTTCCACGGTGGCAATTATGCTACGACACATGCTGCGTTCTATAAGAACACTGTGCTGAAAGAAACCCGGGCTCGAGAGCACGGTAATTTCGACATTCTTGCATCAGTTATTCCGGCGGCGAAGAAGCGGGGTATGAAGGTCTTTGCATCCGTAGAAGACCAGTGGCGATCCGAAGTTCCGGGCGTTCAGCAATGTTCAGAAGTGGATCTATTAGGGAGAAGAACAAACACCTTGTGCCTTTTCCATCCGGATGTTCAGGCATTTTGGACAGCTGTAGTGACTGATATCTGTAAGAGTTATCCGATTGATGGAATTTTGTTTTTCAATGAGCGGAATGGACCATTATTAAATGCGTTGGGAGCAAGCCATTTTCAAAGCATTGATTCATCACGGGCTACCTGCTTTTGTGAGCATCACCAACGGGAAGCCAAGGAACGGGGAATTGATTTCGGCCGTGCAAAGGAGGGTTATCTTAAGTTGGACAAGTTTGTACAGGCGTCTTTAAGAGGCGAACGTCCAAGTGATGGCTTCTACGTGGGATTTAACAGGCTGCTTCTTCAATACCCTGAAATTATGGCATGGGATAAGCTCTTTGATTCAGGCAAGTACCAGATCCTGGAGCAGGTATACAAGACTGTTAAAGGTATCGATACGAAATTGCAGCTGGGTTTCCATATTGAGCATGTTAATTCCTTCAATCCTTTTTATCGGGCTACCCGAAGCTATGAAGAGCTTGCAGAAAAGGCAGACTTTCTCAAAGTAGTCACATACAATGTGTGCGGCGGAGAACGCTATGCAAACTTTATAAACAATATCGGGTCTACGATTTTACGGGATGTTCCTAAAGAACAACTCATGCGCTTCAATAACTATCTCCTGAATTATGGTAACGAGGCTTCTCTTGAACAGCTTCCTACCGCAGGCCTTTCAGCAGATTATGTTTACAGGGAGACACAGCGTGCGATAAACGGAGTTAAAGGGAAATGCCTTATTCTCCCTGGAATCGACATCGGTATACCAACCAGGCCAACAAGCCGTAAAGGGTCGCCGCATGACGTTTATCAATCAACAGCTGCCGCATATAATGCAGGTGCAGACGGAGTAATCTTATCAAGGAAGTATTCGGAAATGAATCTCACTGGTATCGATGCTGCCGGACGTGCCATCAGGGAAGCGATAAAAAAGAGAAGCTAAATTGAATTTTACAATCCAAAACATGGAAAAGACCATAGGTATACAGATAGGCCCAGATTCTTTTGTAGATGAAGGTATTAACAAGGTGCTTGACATTCTTCAGGAACGTGGAGCAGTGAACACCATCTATCTTAGCACTTTCACTTATGATAAAGGAATCACAGGCCGACAAACGCAAACCCAATATCTTCCTGACCATGGGACGAGAGAAACGTCAGCAAATGTTTTTCACGGTGGCAATTTTGCCACACCTCATGCTCAGTTCTATAAGCATACTGCAATAAAAGGGGAAAAGCTTAAAGCTCCGGACTTCGGCAACTTCGATATCCTTGCCGATGTTTTACCTGCTGCTAAAAAACGCAACATTAAAGTAGTGTGCTCCGTGCAGGATGGTTTTAACTATCCTGCTGATATGCCGTTTGTGAAAGACTTTGCGGAAGTAGATATCCAGGGGCAGAAAGCGGGTGCCATGTGTTTTTTTCAACCCGACGTCAGGGAATTCTGGAAAGCGGTCGCAACTGATCTTTGTTCTTCTTATGGTATCGATGGGATTTTGTTGTTCAATGAGCGTAATGGGCCACTTTTAAATGCTATAGGTGTTAGTCATTCTCAGCGGATCGATTCATCGAAACTAACTTGCTTTTGCCAGCATCATCAGTATGCTGCAGAACAACATAATATCGATTTTCAAAGAGCGAAAGACGGTTATTTGAAACTCAACCAGTATGTTCAGAACTCACTTGATGGGAAGCGACCTTCCGATGGGTACTATGTGGAATTCGCTCGTCTACTGCATGAGTACCCTGAGATCATGGCCTATAATCAGTTGTTTGATATTGGCAAGCACCAGATATTAAAAGAAGTATACCGTGCGGTTAAAGAAATAAATAAGAGCCTGCAGGTTGGTTTTCACATAGAACACACCAATTCTTTCAACCCATTATATCGCGCGTCCCGAAGCTATGAGGAACTTGCCACGATGGCGGATTTCCTGAAAGTAGTAGTATATAACAATTGCGGCGGTGAACGCTACCGGAATTTTATCCGGAATATATGTTCTACCGTATTTAAAGACGTGCCTCCGGGGGAACTGATGTTGATAAACAATCAAGTTCTGAATTATGCGAACGAAGCATCTATTGATGAATTGCCAATGGCTGGTTTGTCTGCAGATTATGTAGCCCGGGAAACACAACGTGCTAAGTTAGGAGTGAATGGTAAATGCCAGATTCTTCCGGGAATTGACAT
>JACMJX010000399.1 GCA_014380425.1 Chitinophagaceae bacterium
GTGCTTCGAACAGTCTCTTGGAAAACCCCGGCACTCCTACCATGCCACTGCCTTCAAGGCTAAGCAATGCTATCTTGTTGATGCTGGAAATGCCTCGTATACTGCTTCCGTTCCTCACTGCTTCGGTTTGTATCAGTGTTCCATGATCGTCGGGAGCAAAAGTATTCTTTACCCAAACCGGAATATTGCGGTTCATTACGGGTTGTATAGTGGGCGGATAGATTACTTTGGCACCGAAATGCGATAGCTCCATCGCTTCCTGGTAGGAGATATGGGGGATTATTTTTGCATTGGACACCAACCTCGGGTCTGCCGTCATCATCCCTGAAACATCGGTCCATATTTCTGCCGAAGATGCGTTCAATGCTCCTGCAAGTATGGCCGCAGTGTAATCGGATCCACCTCTCCCTAAAGTAGTAGTGGCTCCGGTAGCGTCGGAAGCTATAAAACCGGGAATGATGAAAAGATGGCCTGCCGATGCAGCAAAATAGTGCTGAATCTTTTGATCGGTTGCCGTGAAATTGACCGCCGCATAGGTGAAATGAGAATTGGTAGAAATGAGTTCCCTGGCATCTACCCAGGTATTTTCCAGGCCATCAGCGCTTAAACGGGCAGCTACTATCTGTGAAGAGATCAGTTCACCATAGCTTACTACCCGGTCTTTGGTTCGCGGTGAAAGTTCACCCAATAAAAAAACACCATTACAGATATCTTCTATTTCATTGCAGCGTGTTTTAACCAGGCTGAGCACACCGCTTTGCGTTTCAACCGGAATCAGTTGTTTCACCGCTTCAAGATGCCTCTGCTCCAGGAGGCGCAGCTTTTCTTTGTAACTCTCGTCGCCACCGGCAGCAAGATGGCCACATTCCAATAAAAGATCCGTCGCCCCGCCAAGGGCAGATAATACCACTATCGTTTTTTGCTTCTGTACAGCCAGCTGTATGATGGATACTACTTTCGATATGTTCCCGGCGTTTGAAACGGAACTACCCCCGAATTTTAAAACCTGCATATTTGTAAACTTGATTGAATAGTAAAGATTGTGATCTGGAAGAAGCTTATCAAAGCCCAATGGTGATATGGTATTATACAACCCTTAACGGGTTGTAATAATGGTAATTGTGGAAGCGATTGCTGTTTCAGCAGACCGTAAGAAAGAAATGATATGTTGGTTATAGCTTGCCACTTTATAATGATAAGTTGAAGGTAGAAAAATTGAATTGAATATTGAAATTAATTTTATAAATAATCAAGAATGATGAATAAAAAGCATAAAAGTCGGTATTCTATTCGTAATTTTCAACGATAATTGTAAATTAATTATGGATCATCAGTCTTCGCGCGGCTTACTTGAATTCAAGAATAATGTAGGGATCAAATTCCAGTTGTACAATAGTTTGTTCACATCGCTTCCCTTTCACCGCATTGAAAAAACGGGCATTCTTTTATCGCTGTTATTAAGTAATTGTGAAGAAGGTTATAAAAAGAAGCTAAGCCCCGTTCAGATCATCGATGATTTCTTTCAGCGTTATACAACCTTCACGGGCGACCAGGAGAAATCGGATCTTCTGTTCCGGTTCGTTCAATACACCGAGCGCCAGGTTGTTCTGTTCGATGCTCTGGAAGATGCGGCATTCCGGGACATTAATGATATAAATGGCCTCGGCTCGCTAAAGCAACTGGAGTCGGAAGTGCTGAAGAACAATGCGCAGGAGGAACTGAAAACAAAGCTGAAAGACTTTTCTATCCGGCTTGTACTAACTGCCCATCCCACCCAGTTCTATCCCGGATCGGTACTCGGTATCATTAATGATCTCTCCCGGGCGCTGATCGAGAACAACGCATCGCAGATAAATATGTACCTGCAGCAGTTAGGAAAAACGCCGTTCTTCAAGAAACAGAAGCCTACTCCGTACGATGAAGCGGTAAGCCTTATCTGGTACCTGGAAAATGTTTTTTACTGTGCAGCCGGCAAGATCATTTCTTTTATAAAAGACCATTTCCCGGATGCCGTTCATCCGGACAACCCCATCATCACTATGGGCTTCTGGCCCGGGGGCGACAGAGACGGCAATCCGAACGTAAAAGCAGCCACTACGCTGAAAGTGGCCGATGCGCTGCGCAGAACCATCATCAAGTGTTATTACCTGGATGTGCGTCGCCTGAAGCGACGGCTTACCTTTAAAGGACTGGATGTAATACTGAACGACCTGGAAGCCAAACTATACAGGAATTTCTTTGTTCCTGATGAAAAAATAGACCTTGCTCAGAAAGATGTTATAGAGCCCTTGCTACAGTGCCGGGAGATACTCATTTACCAGCATAATAGCTTGTTTCTAAACTTCCTTGACGACCTGATCAACAAAGTGCAGGTATTTGGATTGCATTTTGCCTCGCTTGATGTGCGTCAGGAAAGCAGTGTTCACCATACTGTACTCGATGCGATATCGAAAAAAGAAAGCACGCTGTTAACGGCTGCCTACGACTCTCTCGATCCTGCGGCAAGGATAGAACTGCTTACCAGTGCAGCCGGCAAGGCAAACCCGGAACTATATGAAGACGAACTGATAAAGGACACACTGCAATCCATTGAAGCGGTGCGCACCATTCAGCAGTATAATGGTGAAGTAGGCTGTAACCGCTACATCATCAGCCAATGCAATAGTGCGCTGAACGTACTGGAAGTATTTGGCCTTTTCCTTTTAAATGGCTGGAAGAAGGAGGAACTTACGATAGATATCGTTCCCCTGTTTGAAACTATCGAAGACCTGCGGCAGGCACCGCATATTATGAGAACGCTTTATAATAATGAGGAGTACCGTCAGCATCTTCAGAAAAGAAGAAGCCGCCAAACCATCATGGTAGGGTTTTCGGATGGTACTAAAGATGGAGGCTACCTGATGGCCAACTGGAGTATTTACAAGGCAAAAGAAGAATTGACGGCTATCTCTAAAGAATATGAAATAGATGTGGTATTCTTCGATGGAAGAGGTGGACCACCGGCACGAGGGGGAGGCAAGACGCACAAATTTTATGCTTCTATGGGGAGTAATATTTCCAACAAGGAAATTCAACTAACCATACAGGGGCAAACGGTGAGTTCTAATTTCGGTACAATAGATTCTGCACAATTCAATATAGAGCAATTGCTGAACGCAGGCTTGAGCAATGGACTGTTTGCTTATAAAAACAAAACGATGAATGAGGGGCAGGAAAAGCTGCTGACCGAGCTGGCAGACGAGGGCTACCGTTCTTATATAAAATTGAAAGAGCATCCTCATTTCCTGAACTACCTGTCGCATGTAAGCCCACTGAGGTTTTATAACGAAACAAATATAGGAAGCAGGCCTGCCAAAAGAGGTAACTCTTCGAGGCTGGCATTGAAAGATCTTCGCGCTATTCCTTTTGTAGGCGCCTGGAGCCAGCTGAAACAGAACGTGACGGGATACTATGGAGTGGGCTCCGCCTTGCAAACCCTGGATAAGAAGGGAAAACTGCCGGAGATCAAAGATCTGTACCAGCGATCTATGTATTTCAAAACGATGATGGATAACTGTGAAATGGCTATGAAGAAATGTTTTTTCCCGCTTACGCAGTCCCTGTCTTCACATCCGGATTACGGAGAGTTGTGGAATATGATTTATGAGGAGTACTTGCTTACGGAGCGCTATATCTTTCTTATCTCCGGTCATTCCGAATTGATGGCAGATTACCCGGTGGAACAGCTTTCCGTACAGATGAGGGAAAGAATCGTATTACCCCTCACCACCATCCAGCAATATGCGATGGCAAAGATCCGCGAAGCGGAGGAACAGCTTATTAAATCGCCACTCAAAGAAACCTACGAGCGGCTCATAGTGAGATGTTCATTTGGAATTATAAATGCCGGCAGAAATTCGGTGTAGCAGGTTAAAAGCACCGGTATGATTTTTCAATTGCAATTCCTGCTGTTTTCAATTGCTTGATCAGGATCAATAAAAAGCGGCGTTCCTTCGTACCCGCTTCCTACCCGCTTCGCAGTTTGTTCGCAA
>JACMJX010000400.1 GCA_014380425.1 Chitinophagaceae bacterium
TGAATGAAGCGGCTTCCGTAAATAAATAAATTACTCTTCTAACTTCGTCAAGATAAATAACAATGGGCAAACCAACAGGTTTTATAGAATTTACGCGGGAGCTGCCGCTAAAGCGCGCGCCACAGGAAAGAGTGAACGACTACCGCGAATTCGTTGAACGTTTTACCGAGCCGCAGCTCAATCAGCAATCCGCAAGATGTATGGATTGCGGGGTACCCTTTTGCCATAACGGTTGCCCTCTGGGCAATATCATTCCTGAATTCAACGATGCCGTTTACCGCAAAAGCTGGAAGGAGGCGTACGATATTCTTGCTTCCACCAATAACTTTCCCGAATTCACCGGAAGAATATGCCCGGCACCCTGCGAGAGCGCCTGCGTATTGGGCATCAACCAGCCACCCATAACTATAGAGGAAATAGAGAAGCATATTATCGAGATCGCTTTCGATAAAGGCTTCGTGAAACCACGCCAGCCCAACCTGAGAACAGGAAAGAAAATAGCGGTAGTAGGATCAGGACCTGCAGGCCTTGCCGCTGCCGCACAGTTGAATTATGCCGGCCATACCATTACCGTCTTTGAAAGAGATGATGCACCCGGTGGCCTGCTTCGCTATGGTATTCCCGACTTCAAGCTGGAAAAATGGGTGATCGACCGCAGAATCCGGCTCATGGAAGAAGAAGGAATTACTTTTAAATGCAATGCCAACGTTGGTGTAAATATTAGCATTGGCGACCTCCTGAGAGAATTTCAGTCGATTGTACTTGCGGGCGGTTCCACTGTTCCGCGCAACCTGGATATTCCCGGACGGGAATTAAAAGGAGTCTACTTCGCTATGGAATTTCTGAAGCAGCAAAACAAGCGCGTAAGCAAGCTAGCCGTAGGTGCTGAAGATATCTTCGCCACAGGTAAAAATGTTGTTGTAATCGGGGGAGGAGATACGGGAAGCGATTGCGTAGGCACTTCCAACAGGCAAAAGGCCACCAGCGTCACGCAGTTCGAGTTGCTGCCCAAACCCCCGGATTCCCGCACGAATTATATGCCCTGGCCATCTTTCCCAATGGTACTGAAAACTACCTCTTCTCATGAAGAAGGCGCTCAGCGACACTGGGCCGTCGCTACAAAAGAATTTATGGGTGATGGCAAGGGAAACCTTAAAGCTTTGAAAATAGTAGACCTGGAGTGGAAAATAACACAGGATGGTAAACCTGCCCAGTTTGTTGAAGTAGCCGGCAGTGAGCGGGAAATACCCTGCGAACTGGCATTTCTGGCTATGGGGTTTCTTCATCCCCAGCACGATGGCCTTATCAACGAATTGAATGTAGAGCTCGACGAGCGGGGAAATGTGAAAGCAGGTGAACGCTTTTACCAAACGAATATCCAAAAAATATTTACGGCGGGAGATATGCGCCGGGGTCAATCTCTGGTAGTATGGGCGATCAGCGAAGGAAGGGAATGTGCCAGAAAAGTAGATGAGTACTTAACCGGATCTTCCATCCTTGAAACCAAAGATCAAAGTTTAATAGCACTTTAAGGAAAGTATTAAAGAATATTCTATCTGTATTTTTAAGGCCGCATTTTATACGAATGCGGCTTTTTATTGTACGAAAATTCAGAATTTACCAAAAACGATCCATTTTCACTGAAACATATCGACTATTTTTTTTAATTTTTATCTAATAGTTTCCAATAACCCACTACCATCTTTAAGTAATTTTCAATAACCAAAGCATAAACATAGATTTTAGTTAAATATAATTTATAGATGTTAATATTTATATAAAATAGCTAACTTGGTTTTATATTTAAGTATGTATTTATTTATAATGTCAACCAACTAAACTACTTTCATGCAAAAACTTTCATTTAAACAAGTAGCGCCCTTTTTAGTTTTATCTGCAGTGGCGATCGCGGCCCTGTTTATCAAGGCAGAACCGAACTTTGATGAGGGGAAATACAATGGGGCAGATATCTCCTGGATACTTGTTTCTACAGCCCTCGTTTTTCTTATGACTCCAGGCCTCGCGTTCTTCTATGGAGGAATGGTGCATCGCAAGAACGTACTCTCCACTATGATGAAAAGCGTAGTAGCCGCCGGGGTTGTGGGGGTTCTTTGGATCGTAGTCGGTTATAGCCTCTGCTTCGGAGAATCGATTAAAATCGGGGAAGGTGGCATCATTGGTAATCCGATGACACACTTGTTTTACAAGGGAGTGGCTTCCGGTGAGCCCTGGGTATTTGCCACCAGCATTCCAAAATCATTGTTCGCCATGTTTCAGCTGATGTTCGCCATTATCACCCCTGGCCTGGTGGTAGGTGCCATTGCAGAGAGAATGCGTTTTACAGCTTATATTCTTTTCACTATACTCTTCAGTCTTTTAGTATATGCACCACTTGCACACTGGAGCTGGCATCCGGACGGTTTCCTCGCTAAGATGGGAGCTTTCGACTTTGCCGGTGGTACAGTAGTTCATATATCAGCCGGTTGCGCTGCCCTTGCCGGGGCGCTGGTGCTAAAGCCCCGCCGTTCCTGGATCCTTAACCGCGAAACTGTTCCTTCAAATATTCCTTACGTGCTTATCGGTACAGGCTTACTGTGGTTCGGCTGGTTTGGTTTCAATGCAGGCTCCGCTGTAGGCTCTTCTGCTCTCGCCGTTTCCGCATTCGCCACTACCAATACCGCCGCAGCTTCTGCCGGTTTATCATGGATGTTCTTCGACGTATTGAGAGGTAAAAAGCCTTCTGTCGTGGGCTTCTGTATCGGTGCTGTCGTAGGTCTTGTTGCCATTACCCCCGGAGCAGGTTTTGTTGCCGTTCCGCAAAGTATATTCATCGGAGTTACCACTGCCCTGGTATCGAACCTGGCCGTTTACTTCAAATCTAAAAGCAAGCTGGATGATACACTCGATGTATTTCCCTGCCATGGAATAGGTGGTATGGTCGGTATGCTTATGACCGGCATCTTTGCCACAAAAGCAGTGAATGCTGCAGGTCCCGACGGCCTTGCCTACGGAAACCCTTCCTTCTTTATCATCCAGTTGAAAGCCATGCTGATTGCTGCTTCTTTCAGCTTCGTGGTATCGTTCATCATCTTTAAGTTCATCAACTTCATCGTACCGCTTCGTGTAAGTGAATCAGATGAAGATGCAGGACTCGATGCATCACAGCACAACGAAAAATATCTTCAGGGTACATTGCTTGTTCATACGAATGGAGTTGAAGCTACACATGATGTAGAGCAACGCTAACAGTCGTTTTTTCTATCAAACTATAAAAGGTACAGCTCATTTCCAGGCTCTGCAAAGCTTGGGAGCTGTACCCTTATTAACAATTAAAACTAAATGCAATGTTAAGAAAGATTTCTGCAACCTTCGTCGCTATGTCCGCTGTTTTAACGGGCTTTTCACAGGATTCCGCTACTGTCGTGTCGCCCAAATTAACGGTTACAGGAAGCGTGGACGCTTACTACCGGTTTAACTTCAACAACACTAAAGACCTCCGGGACGATGCTGGAAACCGCAGTTTTTACAATAACGCCACCAGCTTTACCAACTCTCACAATTCGTTTGAACTGGGCATGGCTTCTGTAAAGTTCGATTACAATACAGGCAAAGTGGGCGTAGTGGCAGATCTGGGATTCGGAAGAAGGGCAGAGGAATTCTCTTATAATGAATCTGGAACGCTGGCAGCCGTCAAACAGGCTTATCTTACCTATTCGGCTTCGGATAAGCTGAAGTTCACGTTTGGTAAATTCGGTACGCATGTAGGGTATGAATTGCTCGATCCGCAGCTGAACCGCAACTACAGCATGAGCTATATGTTCTCTTACGGCCCCTTCTTTCATACCGGCCTCAAAGCGGATATCACCATCAGCGACAACTTCGGCTTTATGGTGGGTGTAGCTAATCCTACCGATTATCTCTCTGCCAGCTTCGAAAAGAAATTCATCCTTGCCCAGGTGCATGCCATGTTTGCCGAGGGCAAAGTGGCTACCTATCTAAATTATGTGGGCGGTGAAGACATTGCAGGTATAAAAAGCAACCAAATAGATGCTGTTATTACCGGTAAAGTATCGGATAAATTCAGCCTTGGTTACAATGGAACGATCAAATTAACGGATTATAACGACCAGAGTGACTCATGGTTTGGCTCCGCGCTGTATATCAATGTGGATCCAACTCCTAAATTCGGGTTAACGCTGAGAGGCGAATATTTCGATGATAAGGACAATATTGCTGGCGTAGGCGATCAAATCATTGCTACTACACTTTCCTTCAATATCAAGCCGGCGTCTAATCTTATCATCATGCCCGAATTCCGCCTGGATTCGGCAAAAGACCCTTATTTCATCAAGAACAGTGGCGAGGGTACAAAAAGCTCAGCCTCTTTTCTGTTGGCAGCTATTGTTAGCTTTTAATAGCAAACGCCCTATCAATTTAGTCGCGATTTTCTTTCAAGAATTTACAAAAGCCCGCAAATTGCGGGTTTTTTGTCTTTATGATTGTTTACGCGAATAACGAATTGGCCTATTCCCCAACCTGTTTACTTAATTACAATATGTCAAAGAGCTATAGAATGTTATGAATGCCGCATCCATTGCAACAGAGTAGAACTATGGGGTCACCTCTCCCTTCGTTCCGGGTGTCGGCCTCTGTTACTTTGGAATGATATTGCAAAGGTACGGTGACAAATAGCCGTTTCACGGCACCAACGTCACGAACTGCCTAATGGACGTCACGAACGGGCTATATCATGTCACGAACGGGATTCGGGGTGTTGAAAAAGCGAGGTTTTGTATTGTGATTGTATACAGTGCTCGCATACCTTGGTAGTGGGAGATTCCAACCATTGCCAGATCAGCTCATCCTTACCAACCCATTTGCTTCGTACCCGGCTCGTACCCGCTTCGCAGTTTGTTCGCAATTGTTCGGGGTTTGTTCGCAAATTTGCGAACACGCTTCGAACAAACCCCGAAGCGGGTACGACGCGGGTACGAATAAAGTAAGTGCTAATACTTAGTAA
>JACMJX010000039.1 GCA_014380425.1 Chitinophagaceae bacterium
TCTTTTTTAACCAAAGGCAAAATAGCCAATTTGTAAGGAGCGATCTTTTCCGGGATGCGAAGCACGATCCGGCTGTCAGGGCTACCGTCCTCTTTGGTCCATTTTTCTTCCGCATAGGAAAGGCTTAAAATGGTAAGCACCAGCCTGTCCAGCCCTACTGAAGTTTCCACAACATAAGGCGTGTAATTTTGATTGATCTCATTATCGAAATATTGCATCTTCTTCTTGCTGTAAAGCTGATGCTGGGTGAGATCATGATTTGTTCTCGAATGAATTCCCTCCACTTCTTTAAATCCTATGGGAAAATTGTATTCAATATCGCAGGCGGCTTTCGCATAAAATGCCAGTTTTACGTGATCGTGGAACCTATATTTTTCCACAGGTATAGAAAGGCTAAGGTGCCATTTAAGTCGCTCCTCCTTCCAATAGGCATACCATTCGTCTTCCGTACCAGGCCGTATAAAGAACTGCATTTCCATTTGCTCGAATTCCCGCATCCTGAAAATAAACTGCCGTGCAACAATTTCGTTTCTGAACGCTTTACCTATTTGAGCTATCCCAAAAGGAATTTTCATCCTGCCGGTCTTCTGAACATTGAGAAAATTTACAAAAATACCTTGTGCTGTTTCTGGGCGCAGGTAAAGCTCACTGGCTTCTTCGGTTACGCTTCCAAGCTGGGTGGAGAACATCAGATTAAATTGACGCACGTCCGTCCAATTTACCGTGCCACTTACCGCGCATTTTATCTTGTTATCATCGATCAATTTCTTCAAGCCGCTCATATCATCTGCCGCCAGTAGCTTGTCCATCTCGGCCAGTAATGCTTCCGCATCCTCTTTCCGGTCTTTCTGAATAAGTTCCTCCGCATATCCCTCTATAAGATGATCTACCCTGTAACGCTTGTTGCTGTCTTTATTATCGATCATCGGATCGCTAAAATTGTCTATATGACCGCTGGCTTTCCAGGTAGTAGGATGCATAAATATGGCAGCGTCTATACCAACGATGTTCTCATGGAGCTGTGTCATACTTTTCCACCAGTAATCTTTGATATTTTTCTTTAATTCACTACCGTATTGACCATAATCATATACGGCACTCAAGCCATCATAGATCTCGCTGGAAGGAAATATGAAACCGTACTCTTTACAATGAGAAATTATTGCCTGAAACCTATTTGTGTCGTTTGCCATGTGCTGCAAATATAGATAAATGTAATATGTGGTGATGATGTTTTAGATGCTTATTTGAGACTCTTCTGAAAATATCAGCGTGAAAGCCCGAAGATTTTAGCTTAGTTTTGGATTGGTCTTATGCCTATCGCCGTCTCTAAGGTTCTTTTTCTCGAAATTGTTCTGCAGTGCATTAGTGAGATTTATTCCTGTTTGATTGGCCAGACAGATCAGAACCCATAGAACATCCGCCATTTCATCTCCCATTTCTTTTCCTTTATCCGTTTCCTTATAAGACTGTTCTCCATACTTTCGAACCATCAATCTAGACAACTCTCCCACTTCTTCCATAAGAATTCCCAGATTGGTGAGTTCTGAAAAGTAACGGACGCCTGTAGTTTTTATCCAATCATCTACATTTTGCTGCGCTTCTTCGATTGTCATAATATATTAAAATAGCTTTTGTCGCTGGATTGAACAATTTGTTTGTAAATTTAATTCTGATAAATGAGAATTCTGCTTTTTATATCGCTTATTAGCGCCACTATAATTACAGGTGCCGTCATTAGCGGTTGCAAGAAAGAAGCAACCGGTGGAAGCACTACGCCGCTACCCTTTTCTATTCCTGTAGGCTTCCCGCAACCTAGATATAATTTTGAAGGTAACCCGCTTACCCAGGAAGGCTTCGACCTTGGGCGCAAGCTGTTTTATGATGGACAGCTTTCCGCTGACGGCAATTTCCCCTGTGCCTCGTGTCACCAGCAGTTCGCTGCTTTTTGTACGTTTGATCATGATCTGAGCCATGGCTTCAACAACCAGTTTACTACCCGCAATGCCCCTGGGCTTTTTAATCTTGTGTGGCTGAAGGAACTGCATATGGATGGTGGCATTAATCACATAGAAGTGCAGGCACTCGCTCCCTTAACGGCAGCCAACGAAATGGCGGAAGACATCAACAATGTAATTCGCAAGTTAAAAGGAGATATAAGTTATCCCCCCATGTTCAAGGCGGCTTTTGGCAGCGAAGAAATCAATTCGCAGAAGATGCTGAAAGCTCTTACTCAATTTATGGGTTCCATGGTTTCTGCAAATGCTAAATACGACAAAGTAAAGAGAGGCGAAGCTGCTTTTAGCATAGGAGAGCAGACAGGATATGCTGTTTTCCAGGCTAAATGTGTCACCTGCCATCAGGAACCGTTATTTACAGACCTCAGTTACAGGAATACAGGTATGACTATCAATCCCTTCCTTAAAGACCTGGGGCGTATGCAAATCACCAATAACGGGCAAGATTCCTTAAAATTTCGGGTACCGAGCCTGCGCAATGTAATGCTTACTTTTCCATATACACATGATGGAAGGTTCTATACTATCGACAGAGTACTGGACCATTATTCCAGTGGCGTTCAGGCAGGTCCTACGCTTGACCCTCTTTTAAAGAACGGTATACCACTTACTACCGCTGAAAGAACTGCTCTTAAAATATTCTTCAATACGCTTACCGATTCCAGCTTCATAGCAGATAAAAGGTTTGCCCAGCCTCAATAGGATAGCTATGGTTTCTTACGAACCTTTAAAGCCTCGAGAACCTGCCGCTGCCTTTCAAGTACAATACGCTGCTCATTCTGCTGCTTGCTGTTGTCGGTCATTTTTTGTTCCAAGGCCAGCTTTCTTTTGTAATAGTCCACACTATCTTCCTGCAAGCCAGAATACTTCTTGTTTGCCTTTTTAATAACTTCCTCCTGATCTATAATCTGTAATCCCAGGCTATGATTCTCTATTGAAGGGGCAAAGCTGTTTAAAACAGTCTTCGATTCGGTAACACCATATCTATCGCTTGCTGTACGTGCGGCAATATTCTCTCCCGCCCGGCCCAGAGTAAGATATACAATACTAATATCCTTATCTTTTCTGCTTTTACGCTCGATTTTAAAGTAAAGATCAAGGATCTGTTTTTCCTGGCCGGTCTCTACACTCGCGTTTTTTACGATTAATAGTCCTTTAGAACTGGAGATTTTGGCACCCTGCTTTTCAAACTCGCTTTTTATTGCGCCCTCCACTACTTCAGGTGCATATGGAAATTCGATAATGGCCGCCGGTTGTTGAGTTTTTAAATATTCAAGTGTGCCTTCTCTGGCCTGTGACATTACGGACAAAGAAGACCCTGCAATTACAATAAGCAGCAGTATTTTTTTCATGATAGTATTTTAATGAGGTAAAGTTACAGAATCTGCGTTCTGCCTTACATTTGCTGAAATAAATATTCTTGAGCGTAAAAAAACTGGCAGGACAAACGATCTGGTATGGCGTAAGTACTATCGCTGCAAAATCTATCAACTACCTGCTCACACCTTATCTAACCTACTCAAGCATTGTTAGTGTGGCTGATTATGGAATAATGGGATCAGTGTATTCGATTGTGCCCCTGATGAATGTTCTTTTTACCTATGGAATGGAAACAGCCTATTTTCGATTCATTCAGCGTAAAGAGCATGCAGAAGACGTAAACAACACTGCAACCGTTTCACTGCTATGCTCAACAATCTTTTTATCAGTACTTTTGTGGCTGAACCAAGGCGTGCTTGCCCGTGCAGCTTCTCTTGAGAATTTCCCGTTACTTATACAACTCAGTATTCTTGTTATTGGGTTAGATGCTCTAGCAGCTATCCCATTGGCGAGACTAAGAAACGAGGGGAGGCCTAAATATTTCGCTTTTGTAAGAATTACAAGCATTCTTGTCAATGTGGGTATTACAATTTTTTTCCTGAGCTTTTGTCAGCCATATCTTAACGATCATCCAGATAGCTTTCTCCGACTAATATACCGTCCCGGCAGAAACCCCATCAGTTATGTGCTAATTGCCAATGTAATCCAATCGGCTTTTTCTTTGCTACTGCTTGCCAAATGGATTATTCCTTCAAGATGGTCTTTCAATTATAAGCTCTGGAAAGAAATGCTGGTTTTTGCGCTACCTATGTTGGTTGTTGGCATTGGGGGTACCATAAATGAAACATTCAATCGGCTCATGCTGGGATGGTGGCTTCCATATTCCGAAAACTACGCACATGAACAAACAGGCATTTTTAATGCTTGCTATAAATTGGCCATTCTTATAAGTCTTTTTGTGCAGGCTTTCAGGATGGGGGCAGAGCCGTTCTTCTTTAAACAGGCGCAGGGCCAGGATCCACAAAGTGTTTACGCAAGAGTTATGAAGTTCTTTATTATTACAATCTGCATTATGTTCCTGATGGTTAGTTTGTTTCTTCCTGTATGGAAATATTTTATTGATGATGCTTATTGGGAAGGCCTGGCTGTAGTACCCATACTTCTCCTTGCCAACATGTTTCTAGGTATTTATTACAGTCTCAGCGTGTGGTATAAAGTTACAAGCAAAGTAGTAGCAGGGGTATGGATAACGCTTGCCGGCACGCTAATCACTATAACAATCAATTGGCTCTTCATCCCCCGCTTTAGCTATATGGCATGTGCATGGGCCACTTTTTCATGCTATGGAACTATGATGGTAATAAGTTACCTCTGGGGCCAGAAAGTATATCCTGTACCTTATGCTACAAAAAAGCTGGTAGCTTATATGATGATAGTAGTTCTTCTCTTCTTTATCCATAAAGGACTTTCTGCTCTGCTTAAGAATGATCTGGGGAGTAGTATAGCCGGTGCCATTCTCTTAGGAACCTATGTGCTTTTCATTCTCAAGATTGAAAAAAATGAATTCAGGAGATTACCGCTTATAGGTAAATACCTCAAATAGTGGCTGTCATAATTACCGGAGTTATCGCGAACCCAGCGTGTATGTCAACATTAAACTGTGGTTCAAGGCAGGGCACGAAAATTGCCACTTCTATTTAACTAAAACTGTAATATGCCGATAAGATATATTTTAGCCCTGTTTACATTCTTTTTGTTTGCTTTTACCGCCAATGCGCAATTAGCGGAAGATTCTTTGAAGCTTACTCAGTTATCGGAAGATTCTTTGAAGCTTATCAAGAAGCAGACAGCTGATTCTGCTAAAGCAGCCAAGAGACAGAAATCAGATTCTCTAAAAGTAGTAAGGCAAATAAAAGATTCTATAGAACTAAGTGAGAAAATAGTAAAGCAAAAAGAACAA
>JACMJX010000401.1 GCA_014380425.1 Chitinophagaceae bacterium
ATTAAAAGCAAGTTGCTGTGCCTGCTGAAGGATTTCCTGCGACTTTATAGTTAGATTATTTAAGTTCATATACTTTTAATTTAATGGAGATGCTCTTTAGCAGAAGAGATTTACTATTTTGAGCTGAATTGTTCAACAATATCAAATGAGAATCCAGTTTTATAAACAAGCAGATATGTCATACAAAACCTCTTGGATGTGCCTAAAGTTCAGCGCGGCACTCGTTTTCATGTTATTCTTGCATTCTACCTATGGTCAGTCCAATTTCGCCGGTGTTACAGAACTCCTGGGAGACAAGAAGCAGCTGGCCGGGGGTAACGCCAGCGCTATCATCTGGAAAGATAGCGGCATTATTTATCGTAAAGACACCGGATCGTTAAAATTAGGGAAAGCCGAAGTGCAGGTTCCTATCGGTGCTGCAAGCCGCTGGCTGACGGTGGCATTGGTTATGACATTCGTTGATGAGGGAAAGCTTTCCCTTGATGACCGTGTAAGTGACTATATACCGGTATTTAAATCATACAGCAAAGGATATATCACCATTCGCCAGTGCCTGGCCAACACAACGGGAATAGAGGCAGAAAGAGCTGCCAAGCTCGCCCAAAAGAAGAAATTTGAGACACTTGAGGAGGAGGTGAATTACTACGCTGCGCATTATGATATCGTCAATAACCCCGGAAAGGATTTCTTTTATGGAAATTCCGGGATCAATATTGCAGGCCGCGTATTGGAAGTAATCAGCAAGCGGAAGACATTCGACCGTTTGATGAGTGAACGGATTATAAAACCTTTGGGAATGAAAAAAACGACTTTCCTCCCAGAGACGGGCTCCTTAGATCCTGCTACCGGAGCACGCTCCATAGCCTCTGACTACGTTCGATTATTGGCGATGTACTTAAACAAGGGGGTGCTGAATGGCAAGAGAATATTAAGTGAAAAATCAGTAGAAGAAATTCACAAAATGCAGATAACCAGTGAAGTAATTAAATATACCCCCAAAATAATGGAAGGAAGTTCCTACGGTTTAGGCGTATTTCTGGAAGAAGGTGGAAAAGTCTGGAACTGTCCATCATTCACCGGGAGTTGGGTTTTTATCGATACTTGCGGTAAATATGCGTGTGTATTATTTACTCCTTTATTAACAGGCGAGCCGAAGAAAGACTTTTATTTAAAGGTAAAAGAAGCGATCGACGTGCAGATAGGATGCCGTTAAATTACTGTTTAACCAGCACTATCCTACCTCTGTCGGCTTTATAGACTTGCTCATAAAACCGAACCATGTCATTGTAGTCCTTTGCTGGAAAGCGACCGCTATATTGCTCCATTTTACGATAGTAGTAAATTTTGTCGTCTTTAAAAAAAACTCTTGAGCTATACCGACCGAAACGACTTTCGAAAGTTACATCTTTCGGAACAGATTCCGGCTGATATCCTGCGGGTAGGGCAATTTGAACGCTGTCTACATCGGTGTATTCAGTTTTTAGTTCAACATCATATTTTCTGGAATCGGCAAACACTGGCTGCCGTCCCAGCTTTGATAAGAGATTGTATACAATAAAGACCCGCTTGCCCGAAACTTGGGCGTAATTGCTTGCCACTATTTTAAGCGTCTCGATAATGGAGGGAAGCTCGGAGGGAATTTGCTTGTAATTAAAATCTGTAACATCGTAATTCGGCAGATCTATTTCCTCCTTAAGATATTCAAGTATCTTCTCTTTAGAGTAACTGTTTACAAGGGAGTGTAGATTGTCTTCCTGCATGGCCTTATAATAGGTTATTACATCCAGGTTTAAACTGCCGCTGGCGTTAAGAGACGCTTTAATGTTGCGTATCTGGAGGTTCTCCGCTATGCCATATTTAGGCGTTCGCACCAGCTGGCCACCGCTCTCGTCGACCAGTAAGGCAGGGCGATCGCTGGTAAAACCGCTCAGATATCCAGCCGGAAGGGTCTGGCTGGTGCACTCGAGCCACACAGTATCCTTTGGCAAGGGAACACAAAGTATGACGTGATTGAACTGTGAGGAGGGGAAATCCTGGATAAAGAACCGTCTATCATATCCTGCATTAATCAACGTATAATAAGATTTGATCCCAGCCTCTTTTAGAAGTGAAAACATGTAGTTAGTTAATGCTTTGCAATCACCATAGCGATTGGTTGCAACGTACTGGGCATTATAAGGCTGCCACCCTCCTATACCCAGTTGAATACTTATGTACCGGGTGTTCTTCTGCATAAACTCGTAAAGCGTTTCAACCTTCTTATGTGCGGTACCGATCCCATCGGTCAATGTATGTACCGTTGCTTTTATATTTTCTGGTAAGATGTCTTTCCCGGCTTTTAGGGCATATACGAACTTTCCGAAATCCTGCCATGTTCCCATATTTCCCTCATAGCCCTCTATGGCAAACTGAACGGGCCCCATGTAAACCGCAGGTGCCAATTCGGACCAGAACGGCGCATAACTCTCCATTTCTATAGCTAGAACATTGTTTATTGCCCAGGTATAAGTTCGTGACGATCTGTTCTCTGAAACAACTACCTCATTTTTAATGTTGAATGCTTTATATCGGAAATGTAAATTAAGCGGAAGAATGACCTCGGCTCGGGCAGATTGAACAGAAAGATTTCTATCGCCCTGCGGTGCCCATCCGGGATAAAACATGGTGTAGTCATATTTTTTCTCTACCTCATATTCTATGGTATAGGGGTATGTTTTGTGGTAGAAGTTATGGTATTTAAGCCTATTATCGTCAGCCAGACTGCCTTCCGTGCCACTTCTGTCCTGAATATCTGACTTCTTAAGACTCTTTATTTTTTTACCGTAGGCATCAAATAAAGTTCCTGAGATAGAGCTTACGGACAACATCTTGTCATAATACTCGAGGCATTGAGCGAATCTATCACCATTTTCATTAAGAATGGTGTATGCTACTTTGTAATAATAAACCGCTTTCCTGATGCCGATAACTTCGAAACGCGTATTCTCTATACGCGTAACAGCATGCGCATTTTTTAAGAGTTCGGAAGGTATTTTAGAGATGGCATATTCACCTTCAGTTGCTTTGCTGATGAGTGCTATTAATAAAAACAACGGGAGTAAGATACGTTTCTTCATGGTCTTGGGACTGAATTAAGCTTTTTTCTTTCTAAACACTACTTGTTCACTATGTTTCTTTACAATCTCACCGAAGAATTGGCGTAGCGACCCATACTCTTCATTGCTGAAACTGGCCTTTCTTAAAACCACGCGGCTGCGCAATTGAACATGGCCCACTTCTTTTTGTACAAGATATTCGAAATAGCCTTCTGTATCGTTAAATGACATTTTTACCGACTTGGGAATTTCCTCTACTTCGTAACCTGCCGGTATCTCCATATTCAACACATATACTTCATCGATTGTAGATGGCTTTTCAACTGGATATTTACGATCAGCGGCCTTAAAAGGGTTCTCTCTATAGCCCTGTCTGATTATAGGGTTGAAATAAATGATATCCTCCTCAGTATTCATCCTGAAATCATAATGCAGCGATACGGGTTCTTCAAAGTTTTTAATGGAATCTACCCCAGGGTTCTTTATCTCCATATCGCTGCCAAACGAGGATGCTATTTCCTTTAGAAAGGCTGTTTCGCCCTTATCTTTAAATTTCTGACGGATCTGGAGCGACTCGAAGAAGCCACCTACAGACTGGTAGTTTCCTAACAAACCTGACTTGCCGTCGTTGATTAAGAATACTGTCGTAACACTTCTTTCCACCAGCGAATCAGGTAAGAAGAAAACCGGGCGGCAAACTTTACCGAGTACCCGTGCATGTCCGTTGTAGCAACTGGATGGGAGCTTGCCAAATCCCAAACCCGGTCTACTGGCGTCCAGATAGTAGGTTCTGTTGCCCATCTTTACCTCGCAAATTACATAATTAAACCTTTCTAGCAGAGGATAGAAAGGGTGCGTTTGTCCTCTATCCCGCGTTCCAAGAATGACGGGATTGGCGTCGATATTCTCGTGCTTCAGCAATGCACACAACAGTAAGTTTAGATCGGCTACACTACCGTTTTTCACCTTCATTATATTTTTCAAGGTAGAACTGAGATAGAGTGCATAATGATTGGTACAAGTGAAATTATCCCTCAGATAAGAGTAGATCTTTCTTACTTTCACCAGATTGTCGTCACTTATTGCTACTACGGAATTCAGTTCATCCTTCATCCAGTTGTTATTTTTGTCAAGGGTGGCTCCAAACTCCTCATACTGCATCATCTGCTCATTTATCTTTGTCCAATTACTCATTTGGTCTTTGACGGGCATATTGGGGAACCTATATTGAGAAAGCTGAAATTCAATTTTCGATACATGATTTCTCAGCGTTGATGTATAGTTTTCTTCCTTAATAGGCATTACATCTTTCATCACCCATCTGCTGTAAACAACGTTTCCACTAAAGTTGTAGGTGTTTCCTCTCGGGCCTGCGAATCCTGGGTCGGTAACACTCCAGTTCTGGAAAGAAGTTGTTCTGTTGTTGATATGAAAAGGATTGTAACCCTGGGTCAAAAATACGTAATCAAAAAAGAAAGGTAATGCCACTTCATATTCACTCCACAGGCAAGGATATTCTCCTTGAAAGGTCCATGGTTGGAGCTGCGTTAGAAAATCAGAACTAATAGTATATGTATATTCTATAATGGAGCCTTCTTTTACTGCAGGAAAGGTAAATTTCTTCTCAACTCTGTTTTTTGATAAAACATTTTTAAAGAGGTTGTTATCATCCCATCTTGTTTCAATAACTTTTCCTCCTTCTAAATTATAGGTTACGGCTTTCAACTTTGCCAGGCGCTCTACATCCGAGCCATTGGAATACAGATCAATGCTTACATTGGCAGCTTCAAATCCGTTTTTATTAAGAATTTTAACCCTTTTAGTGCGTCTGAAAATGATGGAGAACCATCCCTTAGCATTTCCCTCAAATTCTGAATTTCCTATATCAGCAATTACTACAGCGTCTGCACTGCTATCAGCTATACCAGCTGGAAGTACAAAATCTGCAGGCGTTACTTTTCCAAATTTAATAGGCGACTTTTCCTGTGCAAATAAAGACAGAGCCCCCAGCGCAAGGCCGAGGAATGTAAGGTTCAGACGTTTAGGGATCATAAAAGAGGCTTATGGGGTATTATTAAGCCTCAAAATATACAAATATTCCAAATTAAGAAAGAACGGGACAATAAATAGGTATTAAATATTTAGTAAAGGCCTTACACCGCGAAAGAACTGCCGCAACCACAAGTTTTGCTGGCATTTGGGTTGGTGAAAGTAAAGCCTCTGGCATTAAGCCCTTCCTGATAATCTACTTCCATACCTGTAAGGTAGATGCCATGCGATTTGTTCATAATGCAGGTGATACCATCAATTTCAAATTCCTCATCTCCTTCTTTCTTTTCGTCGAAGCCTAGAATATAGCTCATTCCAGAACATCCACCTCCCTTTACCCCCAGGCGCAGATACTGGTTTTTGTCAAACCCCTCCTGCGTCATCAATCTCCTGATTTCTTTAATCGCCCCTTCGGAAAGCGTCACGGGTGAATTCATAGTTACTGTATCCATGGTGTTTATTTCTGCAAAAGTAGGAACTAATTGCTTTCTTTCTACCACACTTAAAGTTTCCCCACTTTAATGTAGGTTTGTGGCAAAGAAAGCCTACGTATGGAAAAATGGATCCCGATCATCATTATTAGTCTTCTGTCGATTTTACTGATCGTTTATCTGGTAGTTTATTTCCGGGACAAGAAAGTACTGGATAAGGAGGCTGCGGGAAAGCGAAAGGATAGCAATGCTGCCCTTCAACTCCGTCTTCAGGCCTATGAGCGTCTTGTGCTGCTAGCTGACCGTATTGCATTGCCCAACCTGATAAGCCGACTAAATATGGCGGGTGTTAGTGCAAAAGAAATGCAGTTGCTCCTGATCCAAACAACCCGCCAGGAATTTGAACACAATACTACCCAGCAGATTTATGTAAGTACAGAGGCATGGGAGGCTATAAAAAATCTTAAAGAGCAGAATATGCTGATCATTAATCAGGTAAGTTCTTTTTTACCAGAAAATGCAAGTGGATCGGATCTAAATAAAGCCCTGATGGAACTGCTGGTGCAAAACCCGCAGGCATCACTTCATGGCATCGTTTCTGAAGCGCTCAGCTACGAGGCGAAGAACCTTTTGAAATAAAGAGGCTTTATTATCAAAGGCTCTAAAAATATATAGACTATCCTTATGACTGAAAAAAGAATTACAGATTCTGAAATAGAGATTAAGCAGCTGTACACGTCGGAAGATGTGAACAAACGGGTTGAGAACCCTGGGGAGTTTCCTTATACCCGTGGCATCCAGCCCGACATGTACCGCGGCAAGCTCTGGACGATGCGTCAGTATGCGGGCTTTAGTACTGCCGAAGAAAGCAACAAAAGATATCATTATTTGCTGAGTCAGGGAGTGGCTGGGCTAAGTGTTGCATTTGACCTCCCGACCCAGATCGGTTACGATAGCGACCATCCTCTTGCTGATGGTGAAGTTGGAAAAGTAGGGGTAGCTATCGATTCTATTCACGATATGGAAACCTTGTTTCAGGGTATCAAGCTGGAAGATATTTCCACTTCCATGACGATAAACGCTACTGGATTTATTCTTCTTGCCTTTTATGTGGCGCTTGCCAAGCGGCAGGGCGCAGATATCAGGAAGCTCACCGGTACGATTCAGAACGATATTTTGAAAGAATACGCTGCAAGGGGAACCTATATTTACCCACCACAGCCTTCGATGCGTATTATCACCGATATATTCGAATGGTGTAGCCAGGAGCTTCCCAAATGGAACACCATCTCCATATCTGGCTATCACATCCGCGAAGCCGGTTCTACCGCTGTACAAGAGCTGGCATTTACCTTAAGCAATGGAAAGGCATACGTGAAAGCAGCTATTGAAAAAGGATTGGATATTAATGTATTTGGCAAGCGCCTTTCCTTCTTCTTTAATGCGCATAATAACCTTTTTGAAGAAGCAGCCAAATTTCGTGCTGCAAGAAAGATGTGGGCCGGAATTATGAAAGAATTAGGCGCAACAGATCCGAAAGCAATGATGCTTCGATTTCATACCCAGACAGGTGGAAGCACGCTGACTGCCCAGCAACCTCTCAACAATATATCGAGAGTAACGATTCAGACACTAGCCGCTGTTTTGGGCGGTACCCAATCGCTGCACACAAATGGATACGATGAAGCA
>JACMJX010000040.1 GCA_014380425.1 Chitinophagaceae bacterium
GCAATCATTCCAACGATTGCCACAGCAAGAGATTCAATAAACCGGGAACTGCGTGGCAATTGTTGGAATGCCGCACTACCAGCAGTTAAGGGTCATTGGAATCACCTCGTGGATATTTCTCGATACCATGCTTAGTAACTCTTAACAATATAAATGCAGCTCTCCAGCTTCTTGACTTGCTGAACGCGGTCAAGCCCCTTTACTTTTGAAATAACAGGAGTCAGCCGCACTTCCTCGTTCTCTTTTTCCTTTTTCAGTTCGTCGATTGCATTGTAAATATTGACGGACTTGCTAGAAAAAACGACCCCCTCGGCAGTCGTCTGCTTGCCGCTTAATATGCCGACTACTTCTCCTGCATTATTGAAAATGGGGCCACCGGAATTACCAGGATTGGCAGAAATAGCCAGCTGACAGGCAAGGGTATCACCATTATAGCCCGTTTTCGCACTCAGGTATCCTTCATTGTACACGATCTCCGAGCGCGGAAAACCTAGTGTAAAAATCTTTTCGCCCAACTCGGCAGGATTCCTCCTGATATTGTAGGGCAGATACCTGAACGACTGAAACCGGGGATCTTCTATCTTCAGAATCGCCACGTCTGTGTTGTTATTCACATATACCCTGGTCGCCTTAAAGTAATCGCCCTTATTGTTTTCTACATACACGGAGTCTGCGGTGTTCACGATATGGGCACTAGTAACGAGATAGCCTTTAGGATCGATCATAAAGCCAGTACCACCTAATTTTCCGGGAAGCGCAGGCCCGTTGGATGTGGTAGTCTTAAGCCGGTTGATTTCATTGATCGTTTGCTTCTGCGACTGCTTCACTTCCATCAACTGCTGGCTCAGCTGCCTGATCTCTGGATTATTCCGCTGCGGGGTAAAGTAAGTAAACAGACCGCTGATAGCGATAGCCGTGATTCCAGCAATGAATGCCGCCACTGAAATAACTCTACGGTACTTCCTGATAAAGCCAACCACCCGCCCGGTTTCAGGTTCCGCAATAGCACCCGCTTCAAACAGGTTACCATGCACTTCATGAAGCATTGCCTTGAAAGATTTCCTCTCCCCAAACTTGTTCATCTCGTTTAAAAAGATGGTATGCTCCACTACCAACTGGTCCACCTCGGAATTATCTTTCCGCAGCTGTTCGAAGTACACGCGCTCATCAGGAAGCATTTCTCCTTTGATGTAACGTTCCACCGCATCGAGCATCATTGTTTCCTGGTTCACTGTAACTAGGTTTTATATTGAGTAAAGAAAAGTTTCTTAAGGCGCATCAGGCACTTATACTTCTGATTCTTGGCATTATCCGCATTTGTATATCCAAAACTCGTTGCAATATCCACCATACTTCTCTTCTCGATGTAATATGCTTCCAGCAAACTTTTACAAGGCTCACCGAGAAGTTGCATCGCTTTCTCCATCACCTGAAATTCAGCATCCCGGCTTTCGTGCCTGTCCAGGTCTTCTTCAACGGGAACGGTATCAGCCATCCCTTCTACATCTCCGGAGTACTTCTTCTGATAATGAAGTTTTTTAAGCCAAAGTCTCTTGCTTACAGAGTATATATATGTTTTCAACTGGCAGCTCAGTTCAAATCTACCGGTGCAGGCCTTTTCATACAGTACTACCATCGTTTCCTGAAAGATATCCTTAGCATCATCCGGGGTGCCGTTATTGCCGGTTACCAGGGTCTGCACCATATTGTAGTGATCCTTATAAATGGTTGCTATAGCTTTCTTGTCATTTCCTGCCAATCCTTTCAAAAGCTCCTGTTCCTGAAATGCTGTATTCAACTTTCCCTATTTAATACCCAAAATAACAAATAGTAACCCAGATCAGTGCAAAAAAATGAGCAGGCCTAAGGTAATATCGAACAAAATACTGGGTAAAACCAGGTTGTTCGAGCGCGATCTGAAAAAACAGGGGTTACCGAGGGTTACCTTCTTTGGTTTGGTGTATTAACTACAAATATTTACTAACAAATTAATAAAATCACCATGAAGAAGCTCTTATTTGTATTAGCAGTCGGAACATTTGCAGCATGTGGCAACGCATCAGAATCAACAGAATCAAAAGCAGCTGATTCTACCGTTAATTCTATCGATTCTTCTGTAAACGCAGCTGCTGACAGCGCGAAGGATGCAATCGATTCTTCAGCCAACGCAACTATCGATAGCACTAAGGCTGCTGTTGACACTACTCAGAAATAGTATCTCTTTTCATATGGCAAGCAATCGTTAGAGGCCGCCCTGTTCTCAGGGGGGCCCTTTTTTTATGGCTGCAATGCTCATCGCATAATAACCGTTCCTGCCTGCTTCAGCAGTTCTCTTTCCAACTGTTTAAGATGCTGATGCGTTTGTATAAGCACTAGTTGTTTTTCGGCAATTGTTTCCTTCTCCAGATCCTGCTGATTTTGAGCGATCATACGTTTGATCTTACGGAGTTTGAGATAGCCAAGGGTGGAGATGATTTCTTCTTTATACATATCTTCCCGCGTAGCCACCGGCATTTCATATTCTTCCTTCCATTTAAAGCTTAATTCGTAGGGAAAATCCATTATGGACACTGACAACCTGCTCACTTGCTGGTCTTCATGATATAAGAAATTCCGGGGTGTGGGCTCTATGCCTTCGTCGTACCATTTTTTGTACATTAGAATAAGATCATACAGTTGCTTGTTATCGAATAGATCTTCTTCTATCATTTCCTCGAAGAAATAATCGGCTACTTTCTTCTCTTCATTCCATTCTTTTACTCCGAACTCTATCAGAGCCTTCACCACGGCCCTTTCCTGCATTTCGTCCTTAAACAGCAGCAGCAGCATATCCGCATCCTCTCCCGTTTCGGGTGGCATTTGATCGGTGGCTTCCTGCACTGTAAAGGGTTCTTTGAATGATCCCTGCGCGCTTTTAGCCACCCGCTCCCTGATGAACTTATTCACCAGCGCGTTCAAGCCCGTTTCCTCGATCTTCATGATCTCGGAGCAGCGACGGATATAATCCTGCTGCTTCGTAAAATCTTCCGTTTTGTTGATTCTGGATATGGTTTCCGCAATCTGGTTCACGATAGCTGCTTTGCGGGAGCTATCGGCCCCGGCGTCTTTAAGCGAAACCTCGAGCTGAAAGAGGATAAAGTCCTTTTTATTAACGGCCACAAAATCGCGGAAAGCCGCGGCGCCTACTTTGTTTACATAGCTGTCCGGATCTTCTTTATCGGGTATCAGCACGAGTTTTACATTCAGACCCTCTTCCAGCGCCATGTCCAGTCCGCGCAAAGCGGCTTTTACACCGGCAGTGTCGCCATCGTAAATGATGGTGAGATTGCTGGTGTACTTCTTTACCAGCCGAAGCTGGTCTTGGGTAAGCGATGTTCCTCCGCTGGCCACTACATTCTCGATGCCCGCCTGGTGCAGGGATATTACATCGGTGTAGCCTTCCACCAGCAGGCACTCGTCATTCTTGTCGATAGCTTGCCGGGCAAAATAAGAGCCATAAAGAATGCGGCTCTTTACATAGATCTCGTTCTCGGGTGTATTGATGTACTTCGGTGCCTTATCGTTTGTTTTGATGATCCGGGCACCGAAGCCACTAACCTTGCCGGTATTATTATGAATGGGGAAGATGATCCGGCCGCGGTAGTTATCGAGGTATTCATCATAACGCGAAACTACCAAGCCGGATTTCAATAGCAGTTCGGGATTGAACTGGTTGGCTATCGCTTCCCGGGCAAAGGCATTCTTTTCTTCCGGGGAAAAACCAAGCTGAAACTTCCTGATGATCTCCTCCTGAAAGCCCCGCTGTTTAAGATAGCTGAGGCCAATATCCATTCCATGCTCGGTTTCCAGCAATGCCTTTGAAAAGTACTTCTGCGCGAATGAGTTGACGATATAAAGGCTGTCTGCTACCTGCTGAATGGCTTTTACTTCCGGGCTCACCTCGGTTTCTTCCAGTTCCACATGGTACTTTGCCGCCAGCCAGCGTAGGGCTTCTACATAGGAGATCTTCTCGTGCTCCATAAGAAAACCGATGGTGTTGCCGCTCTTGCCGCATCCGAAGCATTTATAGATTTCCTTGGCCGGACTCACCGTGAAAGATGGTGATTTTTCATTGTGAAACGGGCAGAGGCCAAGATAATTGGTTCCTCTCTTTTTCAGCTTTATGAATTCACCCAGAATTTCTATGATGTCTATCCTGTTAAGGATTTGTTGTATGGATTGCTGAGAGATCATTACCGGCAAAAGTAAGCAATCCATTCGTGCCGTGCATATCGACACTGGATGGCATGCTTTTAGAATTAATGAGTTTAAAGGTACTATTATGGCACAGATAAATTTGGCAGAGACGATCCAGAAAAATCTGGGTTTCCCGCCTTTGCAGAAAATAAATCCGAATACGCAGGAAGTGAAGGAGGAATCCGGGCAATATCCGGAGAATAAGCTGTCTCAGGGGGCTATTCCTTCCGTACTGGCAGGCCTTTATCTGTTCGCAACCTCCGATCAGGGTGCTGCAACCATCCTGGGGGGAAATAGCTCTACAAATTGGGTAGATGCCATTTATGATAACAAAAGCGCGGAAGCGGCGCAGAAAGTGGCGGAATATGCAAGCACTGATGCTTCAACGGCAAAAAGCGCGATGGAGCGGATAGCTGGCGAAGCTGTACGGATTGCCAGAGAGCAATTGCCTTCTGATGCCTCGCCTCGCCAGATAAATGATTTCTTTACGGGGCAGCGCGACAAAATACTTATCTATCTGCCCCCGGCGCTTCAAATCGGGCAGTTGCTAAAAGATAATACGCTTGATGACCGTACCAATAAAATGGAAGGACCCATTTCTGGACTCATGCATAAGATAGAGAAGGCATTTTCAAGCGGTAAGAATGATGAAGCCACGCGCTAGTAAACGTAAATAGTATTTACTATCCGGTCTTACAAAAGGAAAGGAAAGTAAGGAAGGAGGAAGTATTTATCTCGTTCGTCTCTCAAAGGTCTCTCGTAGGTCTCTCGTTCGAATACGACTGAAAGAGAGACGAACAAGAGACCTACGAGAGACGAACAAAAGACAAAAAATACGCGAAAAACAGAAGAAGTCACTAGTAATAAGAAATTGCTTGGCATAAAACTTATATAAAGCGACCATTCAAGCATATTTTGTTCCATAAGATAAGCATCTATCAGAACAAACAGACTTCCAGAATATGCTCGAAATGCTCTTACAGGAGACTCCCTTACGCAAAACCGGCAGTTAATGAGGAGATAAACAACTAGAATCTTTCGAGGCCAGAGAAAAAGAAGGCGCCTTCAATCGAGGCATTCTCATCGCTGTCGCTTCCATGAATCGCGTTCTCGCCTATAGAAGCAGCATATAATTTACGGATGGTTCCTTCGGCAGCCTGTGCAGGATTGGTGGCACCTATCAACGTTCTAAAGTCCGCTACGGCATTTTCTTTTTCCAGTATCGCAGCAATAATGGCTCCGCTACTCATGAACTGAACAAGTTCTCCATAAAAAGGTCTTTCGCTATGAATGGCATAAAACTCACCTGCTTTTTCAGTAGATAGCTTCACCATCTTTAACGCTACAATTCTGAATCCTGCCTTGATGATCTGATCTAAAATAGCTCCGGAATGGCCTTTGGAAAATGCGTCCGGCTTGATCATTGTAAATGTCCTGTTGCTCATAAACCTTATTTCGTTTGGGTCGCAAAGGTATCAACTTTTTCAATATCTTCGCTCCGCTTTATGAACCCCATAGAAGAAATATTCCCGGTTTTAGCAGCTCCAAAGAAGGTTATCATTACTATGCACCAGAAACCTGATCCAGACGCAATGGGTTCCTCACTTGCGCTTTATCATTTACTGGTTCAGCTCGGTCATTCCGTTACTGTAGTTTCACCTACCAACTGGCCGGCTTTCCTTAACTGGATGCCGGGATGTGAAGATGTACTCGATTATGAGAACAATCGCCAGCGTGAAAAGATCTATGAAAGCCTGATGAATGCCGATCTTCTTTTCTGCCTAGACTTTAATGCCATATCGAGGGCCAAACATTTCGCGGCACCTATAAAGGCTTCCAGCTGCAAAAAAATACTGATCGACCACCACCAACAGCCGGAAACAGCGAGCTTCGATTATGGCATCAGTGATACCAGTAAGAGCTCTACGAGCGAGATGATATATAATTTTATATGGAACGGTGGTTACAGAGACAAAATGAATACGTCCATAGCGGAATGTTTATATGCAGGTGTAATGGGCGATACCGGCTCCTTTCGGTATGCTTCTGCGTCTGAATCTGTTCATCGGATGATTGCAGACCTGAAGGCGCTTGGGTTGAAGCATACCCCCGTGCATGATAATATCTACGACAATTTCCTCGAGAACAGGCTTCGTTTTCTGGGGCATGTGCTGCTAAACAGGATGCAGGTATTTTACGAATACAATACCGCGCTGATCAGCGTTCCTAAAACGGACCTGCTCAAATTCGAAATACGGACCGGAGACACCGAAGGGCTGGTCAACTTTCCGCTTACCATACAGGGAATAAAAATGGCGGCGATCTGTATTGACAGGGATGAAGAAAGAAAATGGAGTTTCAGAAGCAAAGGTGAATTCGACGTAAACACATTTGCCCGTAACTATTTTGAAGGAGGCGGCCATTATAATGCCGCAGGAGGGCATTCTTCGGAATCGCTGGAAAAAACGATCCACAGGTTTAAAGAAGCACTTAAAGAAAACGCATCACAATTACAATAAAATAAAAATGACTAAATTCTCATTACGAATTCTTGCAGTTGCCTCCGTAGCAATGCTCTGTGCCTGTAACGGCACCTCGTATAAAAAAACAGCCAGCGGCCTGATGTACACGATCGTTTCTGAAGGCAACGCTCCCCAGGTAAAGATCGGGCAGATAATGAAGTTGCATTTTACCCAGAAAATCAATGATTCTCTTTTAAACAGCTCGTATGGAAAGATGCCGGCTTTTGTAAAAGTCGATAGCATAGGACCGGATTACAGCCCCGTCGAGATCTTTCGCTTTCTGCATAAAGGAGATAGTGCAACCGTATTGCAGCTTGTGGATACCATCATGAAAAAAAACCCGATGGGCATACCTCCCTTCATGAAAAAAGGTGATAAGCTTACCGTGGCATTCAAGGTGGTGGAAGTGTACGCGAACGAAGCACTTGCTGAAACCGAGAAAAATAAAGAAATGGAAAAAGAGAAAGTAAGAATGGAAGCGGAAAGCGTTGTTAAAGCCAAAGAAGTAGTTAAAGAGGTGGAAGATTTCATAGCAAAGAAAAAGATCAACGCGCAAAAGACAGGGCAGGGAACCTACGTGGAGATTAAGAACGCCGGCACAGGCATGCAGGCCGATTCCGGTAAATACGTTTCTGTTCGCTACACTGGTAAACTGCTTGCCACGGAAAAGGAATTCGAGAATAATGTAGGACCTGAAAAGCAGCCGTTTACTTTCGTGCTCGGCACAAGACAGGTAATACCAGGATGGGACGAAGGGCTGAAGCTGCTGAAGAAAGGCGCCAAAGCCACCTTGTATATTCCCGGTAACCTGGCTTACGGACCTCAGCAGGGCCCCGGCGGAAAAACGTTCGAGTCGCTTATATTCGACGTGGAGCTTGTAGATGTAACAGATAACGCACCAGCACCTCCGACAGCGCCACAAATACCGCTACCAGGAAACTAAATAAACAGAACGCGATAATATTAGCATTAGCTGGCCGCAGTAATTACGGCCAGCTTTTTTATGTACATCAATAGCGAATACTATTTCAGTTTCATATAGAGCTTTACGGTTTCCACCGCTTCCTTCACATCGTGAACACGGAGAATGGTGGCACCGTTCATAAGACCCACCATGTTAAGCGCAGTGGTGCCGTTGAGGGCTTCATCCGCTGTAACGCCCAGGGTTTTATAAATGGTGCCTTTTCTTGAAATGCCCATTAAAATAGGCTTTTCGAGGATCTGGAGCAGATGCAGCTCTTTAAGAAGACGGAAATTATGCTCGATCGTTTTGGCGAAGCCAAAACCAGGATCGATGATCACGTCTTTAATGCCTGCCCGTTTGCATTCCGCCGTTTTATGAATGAAGTAATCAATCACTTCGCGGGTTACATCCTCATAATTCGTATGCTGCAGCATGGTTTGCGGAGTGCCCTTGATGTGCACGCAGATATAGGGAACGTTTAGTGTGCCTGCAAGCGGAATCATGTCGGGGTCTACGCCGCCGCCGCTGATATCGTTGATCATACCCGCACCCGCAGCTATTGCCTGCCGCGCCACTTCTGAATAGAAAGTGTCTATCGATATAATAGTTTCGGGGAAATTATAATGGAGCGCTTCTATGGCGGGTATCACCCGTTCCAGTTCCTCCTCCATGCTTACCCGCTCGCTGAAAGGACGGGTGCTCTGGCCCCCGATATCCAGGATATCAGCACCATCACCGCGCAGTTCTTCGGCGATGTTCAGAATCTGGTAGAGTTGCTGGAAGCGGCTGTCTGCATAGAAGGAGTCGGGCGTGGTGTTGATGATTCCCATTACCAGGGGTTTATCTGCTACCAACAGTTTTCCGTTACAATTAAGTGTAAACATTATATTATTTTTGCGCCAATCGAAAGCAAATGAATAATACCAATCAGCAATACGATTCGGCAGTGAGGACAAGCAAAGATATCTTTATTAAAAAGACAAAAGACTACGGAACTTCCTGGAGGGTACTGAGAACGATTTCGGTGATTGACCAGATTTACATCAAGGCCAAAAGGATACGAACGATACAGGAAACAAATGTACAGAAAATCAGCGATGACATCGTTTCCGAATTTATTGGAATCGTTAATTATTCAGTGATAGGGCTTATACAGCTGGAACTAAAAACGGACGAGACGGAGGAGATGGAACAAGATATTGTGGAAAAACTGTACGACAGCAAAATCGGGGAGGCAAGGGCACTTATGCAGAACAAGAACCATGATTACGGGGAAGCCTGGAGAGATATGAGCCAGGAGAGCTTTACAGATCTTATACTCACCAAACTGCTACGGGTACGGCAGATTCTGCACAACGGCGGCAAAACACTTATCAGCGAGGGAATAGAGGCGAATTATCATGATATTATCAATTACGCGGTCTTCGCCCTTATCTTAAAGGCCGAAGGCACACATTAAACTTAAAAAGGCATGAAAAACATATTGGGGGTTATAAGATGGGTCGTAGGGCTTCTTTTTATCTTTTCCGGGCTTATCAAAGCAAATGATCCCCTCGGATTGAGTTACAAGATGCAGGAGTTTTTTGAAGTATGGAATATGCCTTTCTTTGATGATTATACACTGGCACTCTCCGTGCTGATGATCGCTTTTGAAATCATAGCCGGCGTTGCCGTTATTGTAGGTTACCGGATGAAACTGGTTAGCTGGCTGCTCTTGCTGCTGATCCTGTTCTTCACCTTTCTTACTGCCTATGCCCTGTTCTCTGGCAAAATAAAAACCTGTGGCAGCTTCGGCGATTGCATACCACTTACTGTACAAACATCTTTTATAAAAGACCTGATCCTCCTGGTTCTTATCCTGATCCTGTTCTACTATAGAAACAGGATGAAAACATTCGTATCGCCCAAGGCATCTATAGCGGTTCTTCTGGCAGCCACCGTGTTCTCCTTCGGCATTCAATGGTATGTGCTGGTGCATTTGCCGGTGCTGGACTGTCTTCCTTACAAGAAAGGAAATAATATCTCCGAGAAAATGAAAGTTCCGGCAGGAGCGGTGCCGGATAGCAGTGTAATAACATTCGTTTATCAGAAGCAAGGAAAGGAAGTGGAATTCACTGCAGATAAATTTCCTGCAGACTTTAACGATACGGCCTATACATTTCTAAAACGGTATGATAAGGTAGTGCGAGAAGGCAATGCAGAACCGCCCATTAAGGATTTTGTGCTGAACACACCCGACGGAATCGACTCCACGCAGGAGATTCTGGCCACGCCCGGCTATATGCTTCTGTTATTCGTAAAGGACGAATGGAACGGGGCAGGATACATGGAACAACTGGAGCTCATACGCATACGTGCCAACGAAAAGAGAATACCGCTGCATTTAGTAACAAACAATAAACAGCTTGCAGAAAAATTCAAGATAGGACGCCGTGAAAAGGCAAGCCGCCCAGACAAGGCCTTGCTTTGCGATGGCGTTGCTATTAAGACGGCTGCACGTGTCAACCCTACCATATATCTTCTTCAGCACGGCACCGTTACCGGCAAGTGGAGCGGTGCAGATTTCGACGAGACGGTGAAGATACTTGAGAAATTAAACTAATATTCTTAACAGGCAAGGCACCCATTCGTTATCAACAGGCTGTGATTAACTTATTGTTAAACTCCGTGCTTAAGTTGTTAAACTTGCATTCAGTACGTCAGAAAATCAACCTTTCGTTTAGTTTTTGATCATTCTGTACACTACAGCTCGCTGTTGTAGTGGTGGCATTGTATCCGGTAAAATCTACACCCAGTGTAAAATTTAATATATGAATGAAAACGAGATCCTTCTAAAGGAAAATAAAGACAGGTTTGTAATACTACCTATCAACTATCCCAGGATATGGGAGATGTATAAAATGCATGAAGCCAGTTTCTGGACTGCGGAAGAAATTGACCTAAGCAGCGATATGAAAGACTGGTCTGGTTTAAACGATGGCGAACGTCATTTTATTGCTCATGTACTGGCGTTCTTCGCCGCCAGCGACGGCATCGTGAATGAGAACCTGGCAGTCAACTTCATGAGTGAGGTGCAGTTGCCAGAGGCCAGGTGTTTCTACGGTTTCCAGATCATGATGGAAAACATCCACTCCGAAACGTATGCCTTGCTGATTGACACTTACGTGAAAGATCCCCAGGAAAAAAACCGCTTGTTTCATGCTATAGATACGGTACCCGCCGTTAAGAAAAAAGCGGAGTGGGCACTTAGATGGATAGAGAACGGAACATTTGCAGAACGGCTGGTAGCTTTCGCAGCAGTGGAGGGTATCTTCTTTAGCGGAAGTTTCTGCTCCATCTTCTGGCTTAAAAAACGCGGCCTGATGCCCGGACTTACGTTTAGCAATGAACTAATCAGCCGCGACGAAGGCTTGCATTGCGAATTCGCCTGCCTTCTCTATAGCATGCTGAGCAGCCAGCTTTCCCAGGAAGATGTGTATGGTATTATCGGCGATGCCGTAAGGATAGAAAAGGAATTTATTACCGAAGCACTCCCTGTAGACCTTATCGGTATGAACGCTAAACTGATGCAGCAATACATTGAATTTGTGGCAGACAGGTGGCTGGATGAGCTGGGTTATCCTAAAATGTTCAATGCCAGCAATCCGTTCGATTTCATGGAGATGATCTCTCTTCAGGGCAAAACCAATTTCTTCGAGAAGCGTGTAGGTGATTACCAGAAAGCAGGTGTAATGGGAACAAAGGACTCGCAGACTTTTTCACTGGAAGAAGATTTTTAATACTATTTATCTAAATTATATCATATGCAGGTAATAAAGAGAAACGGCAGAAAAGAAAGTGTAAAATTCGATAAGATCACTGCCCGCATTCAGAAACTTTCCTACGGCCTTAGCCCGCTGGTGGATGTTATCGATGTTGCAAAGAAAGTGGTAGTAGGTATTTTCGATGGCGTTACCACCACAGAACTGGATAACCTGGCTGCTGAAACAGCCGCATCCCTTACTATCAAGCACCCAGACTATGCGCTGCTTGCTTCGCGTATAGCAGTGAGTAACCTGCATAAGAATACCATGAAGTCTTTCAGCGATACGATGAGAGGCTTATACAATTATACGGATAGCAAGACCGGTAGAAGAATGCCTCTGATAGCAGATGATATCATGGAGATCATAGAGGCCAATGCAGAAATTCTTGACAGCTCCATCATTTACGACCGTGACTTTGGGTTTGATTACTTCGGTTTTAAAACCCTGGAAAGAGCTTACCTGCTCCGTGTAGATGGCCGGATTGTAGAACGTCCGCAGCACATGTATATGCGCGTGGCCGTTGGTATTCATAAGAGCGATATCGATAGCGCCGTCAAAACATACAACCTGATGAGCGAGCGTTGGTTTACACATGCAACACCTACATTGTTTAACGCAGCTACGCCAAAACCGCAGATGTCTTCCTGCTTCCTGCTCACTATGAAGGAAGATAGCATCGAAGGCATTTACGATACACTTAAACAGACAGCGAAGATTTCGCAAAGTGCCGGCGGCATCGGCCTGGCTATTCATAATATCCGTGCAACAGGAAGTTATATAGGAGGCACTAACGGTACCAGTAACGGTATTATCCCCATGCTACGGGTATTCAACGATACCGCCCGGTATGTAGACCAGGGTGGTGGCAAGCGCAAAGGTGCGTTCGCCGTGTACCTGGAACCCTGGCATGC